>JAICUE010000553.1 GCA_025936015.1 Gemmatimonadaceae bacterium | reverse complement strand
GTGGCCGCGGTCCAGCGCGCTGCCGCGACGCAGGGCGTCACGTTCAGCCCGGCCGAGGCAAGCTACATCGCCCAGCCGCGGCGCCGGCACGCGATGTTCACCTCCCTCAGCCGCGCGTTCGCGCGCTGGCTCGCGGGCGGCATCGCACCAAGCGGCGCGCTCGACACGATCCGCGGCGACGTCCTGATTCGCCGTGGCGGCGAAGAGGTTCGCGCCTCCGCCGACAGCGTCGACACCTTCTCGATCTTCGTCTCGCGCGCGCGACTGCTGCATCCCGACCCGACGTCGCCGGTCGGCGACGCGATCTACACGAAGCTGATCGGCACGCTCTTCCATCCGACGCTCGCGCTCGATCGTGCCGCAACGGAGAAGGCGCGTAACGCACTCCGCGCTTCCGTCCCGCTCGACCAGTATACCGTTCGCGAAGGCGAGAAGATCGTCGGGGCGCACGAAGTCGTCGGACGCGCCGAGGCGGAGAAACTCCAGGGACTGCAGGATGCGATGCAGCAGCGCCGCGGCGGGGAGAACGCCGTCGCGCGCGTCATCGGTGCGCTGCTCTACAACTTCCTGCTTCTGGTCGTGGTCGGCTTGACGCTCATGCTCTACCGGCCGCAGCTCTACACGAGCTACCGCGCGCTGACGTTCATCGCGGTGGTCTTCCTCGTCGTCCTTGGCGCGGCCGCGGTCGATGGACGGATCTGGGGGAGGGCGGAGCTCGTCCCGATCGCGCTCGCGGCGGTGATTCTCAGCGTGATCTTCGACTCGCGCATCGCGATGATCGCGTCGACGGTGCTCGCGGTGCTGATCGGCACGCAGGCCCCGTTCAGGGGGACGAATGCGCTGTTCGTCGCGGTAGTCGCCGGCGCGGCAGCGGCGTTCAGCGTTCGCGCGCTGCGGCGGCGCAACGAGGCGCTCATCCCGATCGTGACGATCTCGCTCGCGTATCTCACCGTCGCCGTGACACTCGGCCTGCTCCTCGATTGGAACGGGATGGACATCCTGCGCAGCGCGGGGCTCGGCGCATTCAGCGCCGTGATCTGCGTTCCGCTGGCGATGGCGCTGCTGCCGATTGCCGAGACCTTCACCGGGATCGATACGTACCTGCGCCTTCTCGAGTGGTCGGATCTCAACCGCCCGCTGATGCGGCGATTGAGCGTCGAGGCGCCGGGCACCTACTCGCACACGATGCGGATCGCCGATCTCGCCGAAGCGGCGGCGAACGCGGTCGGGGCGAACGGTCTGCTCGCGCGCGTTGGCGCGTACTACCATGACATCGGCAAGTTGAAGAAACCGCAGTACTTCATCGAGAACCAGCAGGGAAAGAACCCGCACGAAAAGCTCAAGCCACAGACGAGCGCCGGCATCATTCGCAGCCACGTCGACGCTGGGCTCGAGCTGGCCGACAAGGAAAAGCTTCCGCAGGCCGTGCGCGCATTCATCGCTGAGCATCATGGCACCGGCTCGATCGCCTACTTCCTTGAGAAGGCGAAGGAACGCGATGCGGCGGGAGTGAATCCCGCGGAGTTCGCCTACCCCGGTCCGATCCCGCAGAGCGCCGAGACCGCGATCGTGATGCTGGCCGATGGCGTCGAAGCATCGACGCGCGTGATCAGTGACCCGACGCCGGAGAAGATCCGCGCGGTGATCGATCACATCGTCAGGCAGCGAATCGACGGCGGCCAGCTGCGCAACACGCCGCTC
>JAICUE010000357.1 GCA_025936015.1 Gemmatimonadaceae bacterium | reverse complement strand
GCCAGCACGCGGTCGTAGTCGGCAGCGACGAAGGGATGGAACTGCTTCTGGCGCACGCTGGCATCGAAGCGCTCGAAGATCGCCCACCCTTCGTCGATCAGCCGCGCGATCTGCGCCGAATCAGCTGCTGGCACGGGAGCCGGCATCGCGGGATGCGGCGAAGCGGGTTCGATCATGTACCTGATGCTGAGGCGGTAGCACGACGGGATGTCGTGGCGCGGTCCGACCACACCCGCGCCTGCAAGCTAACCGGCCGCGCGGCGGCGCAACGGGGTGCCGGCCGATCTCTGGCGTAACGGCGCGCGAGCGACTTGTTTCTTCATCATGCTCGCCCGCGGGCGCGATCCCCCCGATCGCGTCGTGCATGCGCGCTTTCCGGAACCCGGCGCCTGAATGTTCGACATCACAACGCCCTGTCCCCTCGCACCGGCGCTGGCTGCGCGGATGCGGGAGGACCGCGACGACCTGACTCGGCGCTGGCTCGACCGGATTGTGTCGCGCGTCGAGCTCGAACCGCAACGCGTCTTCCCGACCGAGCAGTTGCTGAACCACGTGCCCCTCCTGGTCGACGGGATCGCGGCCTATCTCGAGAACCCCGCGATGGTGGTGACGGCCGACGCGCCGGTGATCGCCAAGGCGATGGAGCTCGGCGCACTGCGCCACCGCCAGGGATTCGACGAGTACGAGCTGCTCAAGGAGTTCGAGATCTTCGGCGGCATCATCTTCGCCTTTCTCGCGCGGACGGTGCAAACGCTCGACGCACCGTGCGAGAAGGACGAGCTTCTCGTCTGCGGGCACCGGGTCTTTCGCGCCGTCGCGCTGATTCAGGAAGCGGCGCTGACGCACTACATGCAGCGGGTGCGGGCGAAGCTCGCCGAGCGTGAAGAACGGCTGCGCGGCTTCAATCGCGCGTTGACGCACGAGCTGAAGAACCAGCTCGGAGCAGCCATGGGTGCGGCCGACCTGCTCGACCTCGAGGGCCTGCCCGAGGTGGAGCACGCACGATTGCTCGACGTCGTGCGGCGCAATGTGCGCGTGATGCGGACGGTGCTCGACAACCTCGTCGAGCTCTCACGGCTCGACGCCGACACGCGGCAGCAGCGGCGCGTCCTCCTGCCGCAGGCGATCGGCGAGGCGGCACGGCAGCTGCGCGATCGCGCGCAGGCCGCGCAGGTCCGGATCAGGATCGGCGAGCTGCCGCAGGTCGAAGTCAGCGCGGCAGCAGTCGAGTTGGCGGTGTCGAACTTTCTGTCGAACGCGATCAAGTATGCGGACACCGCGAAAGCGGAGCGCTGGGTGCTGGTGCGCGGCGCGACGGTCGAGACGGGGACGGGGCCCGAGACGATCGTGACGGTGAGCGACAACGGGATCGGCGTTCCGCCGGAGAAACGCGAGCGATTGTTCGAGCGCGGGTTCCGCGCGCATCTCGAGTCGGTGACCGGGGTCGAGGGCGACGGGCTGGGATTGAGCATCGTGAAGGACGCACTCGACGCGATCGGCGGGCGGGTGTGGGCGGAGTTCGCGCCGGAAGGCGGCGCGTCGTTCTCCTTCGCGCTCCCCGCACGCCGCGCCGGCGAGAGCTCGGGCCGCGCCTAACGGTGCCGTTCGCCGACTGACGCCGATGGCGCTGCTTGGAATGCAGGACGTCAGCATCGCGTTCGGCGGGCCGCCGGTGCTCGCGGACGCTCGCTTCGCGATCGAGAAGGGCGAGCGCGTCTGCCTGCTCGGACGCAACGGCGCGGGCAAGAGCACGATCATGAAGATGCTCGACGGGTCGCTCGCGCCGGATAGCGGCGAGATCGTCAGGCAGAGCGGCGTGACGGTTGCCCGGCTCGAGCAGGAAGTCCCCGGCGAGATCGAGGGAAACATCTACGACGTCGTCGCCGCCGGACTGGGCGAGACCGGCCGGCTGCTCGCGCGCTATCATCGAGCGAGCCAGCGCGTGAGCGGCGACGCGAGCGAGTCCGCGCTGCGCGAGCTCGATCGCCTGCATCACGCCCTCAACACCGCCGGTGCGTGGGAGGTGCAGACGCGAGTCGATACCGTACTGCTGCACCTCGGCCTCGACGCCGAAGCGCCCTTCGCATCGGCGTCGGGTGGACGCAAGCGACAGGCGCTGCTCGCGCGCGCGCTCGTCGGCGAACCGGACGTGCTGCTGCTCGACGAGCCGACGAACCATCTCGACGTCGACGCCGTCGAGTGGATGGAAGAGTTCCTGATCGGGCGCGGCGCGACGCTGCTGTTCGTCACCCACGACCGCGCATTCCTGCGGCGAGTGGCGACCCGCATCGTCGAGCTGGATCGCGGGAAGCTCGTCGATTGGGGCGCGAACTACGAGGGCTACCTCGAGCGGAAGGACGCCGCCCTCGCCGCCGAAGCGAAGGAGTGGTCGGAATTCGACAAGAAGCTCGCGAAGGAGGAGGTCTGGATCCGGACGGGCATCCAGGCGCGCCGGACACGGAACGAGGGGCGGGTGCGCTCGCTCGAGGCGCTCCGCGTCGAACGGCAGGCGCGCCGGGAGCGAGTCGGCACGGTGAAGATGCAGGCGCAGGAGAGCGAGCGATCGGGGCGCGTCGTCGTCGAGGCGCGCGGTGTCAGCTTCGCGCACGGCGAACGCACGATCGTCCGCGATTTCAGCACGACGATCGCCCGCGGCGATCGCGTCGGGTTGATCGGGCCTAACGGTGCGGGCAAGACGACGCTGCTCAGGCTCCTCCTCGGCGAGCTCGCGCCCGACGAGGGAACGATTCGCCTCGGGACCGGCCTGCAGCTCGCGTACTTCGACCAGCTGCGGGAGCAGCTCGATCCCGAGCGCAGCGTCTTCGACTCTGTCGCTGACGGCGCCGACTTCGTCGAGCTTCGTGGCGCGCGGAAGCACGTCACCGGATACCTGCAGGACTTTCTTTTCGCTCCCGATCGCATCCGCACGCCGGTGCGGGCGCTGTCGGGCGGTGAACGCAACCGGCTTCTCCTCGCGCGCCTGTTCACGCGGAGCTTCAACCTCCTCGTCCTCGACGAACCGACCAACGACCTCGACATCGAGACGCTCGACCTGCTCGAAGCGCTGCTGATCGAGTTCAGCGGAACCCTGCTGCTCGTGAGCCATGACCGCGAATTCCTCGACAACGTGGTCACGAGCACGCTGGTGTTCGAAGGCGGCGGCCGCATCGGCGAGTACGCCGGCGGATACAGCGACTGGCTGCGCCAGCGCGCACCGTCAGGCCTAACGTCACCGGCACCACCCAGGCCCGCCGCGAGCGCGCGTGTGCCGGCTTCGGCGCCGGCGGGGGTCAAGGCCCGCAAGCTCACGTTCAAGGAGAAGCACGAGCTGGCAGCGCTTCCCGAGCGCATCGACGCGCTGGAGCGCGAACGCGAAGAGCGATACGTCGCACTCACCGATCCGGCGGTGCTGCGCAGCGGTGCCGCGGTCGGGGAGGCACGGTTGCGGCTCGCCACCCTTGAGGTGGAGATCGCCGAGCTTACCGAGCGCTGGGAGACACTGGAAACCATCGCCGCCGAGGGAGGCGCATGACGCAGCGGATCGAGGACTATGCACTGATAGGCGACTGCGAGAGCGCGGCGCTCGTCGGGCGGGACGGATCGATCGACTGGCTCTGCTGGCCGCGCTTCGATTCCGGTGCCTGCTTTGCCGCGCTCCT
>JAICUE010000174.1 GCA_025936015.1 Gemmatimonadaceae bacterium | reverse complement strand
GTTCTCGACGTTCAACTGGGCGCGCAGTTCGCGGGGCAGCCGGATGAAGAGCGCGGCGTCGATGCGCGTGAACGGCGGGAGCGTGACGGCGTTGCTGACGGCGGTGTAGCTGCGGGCCTGCTCGACGACTCCCGCGCCAAGCGCGAGGGCGTCGGACAGGTCGAGCCGGTTCCAGAGGGAGAAGGTCTGCCGCGGAACGAGCGGCACCGTCGCGCCGGCAACCGCGGCAGCCGTCGTGCTCACGATCCTTGCACCCTGTACGGCGTAGCCGCCCGCGATCTGCCAACGTTCGAATGGCGCGCCGGTGACACCGAGCTCGAAACCGTTCGTCCGCTGCGCGCCGGTCTGGACGACGAGCGAGGGATCATTCGGATCGGGGGCGGTGGTGTTCGTCCGATCGAGGCGGTAGAGCGCCGTCGTGAGAGCGAGGTTCGTGCGCAGGTCCCACTTGGCGCCAACCTCGTAGTTGCTGAACTGCTCGGGAGCGAGCTGCGTCGTCGTCTCGGTGAGCGAGCTGAATTGGTCTCCTGACGCGGGGAGATGTGAAATCGAATAGCTCGCGTAGAGCGATACCGCTGGCTCGGGCTTGAAGATGAGCCCCGCTCGCGGTGAGACCATCCGGTCGGTGCGCTGAAGACGCTGGCCGTTTCGATGGTTCGCGACGTCGAGCGCAAAGCGCTCGACGCGAACGCCGAGCAGTGCCTGCCAGCGCAATGACAGCGCGATCTGGTCCTGGGCGTAGAGCGCGCCGATCGTCGCGGTCACGTCGTTGTCGGCGTCGGTCACGCTCTGCCGGAAGTCGACCGCGGTGCCGATGGTCGGCTGGCTGAACGGCACGGTATCGACCGTTGCTCCACCGGCGAAGTACGCGGTGCGACGCTGATTCCCTGTCGCCTGACGGCCGAGCTCCGCGCCAACAAGCAGCGTGTGCCAGACAGGCCCGGTCCCGCCGTGGTACGTGAAATCTGTCTGGTTGAACAGGTTCGAACGATCTACGCCATGCGCATAACCGCTCAACGCGACGTCCTGGCCCGACGCGCTGACCGGTCCGGCGAAGACGTTCTGGTAATAGGTGTCATAACGCGCGAAGCGGGTGGTGTTCCGCACCCCGATGCGCTTCGCCGACGAATGCTCGAAGGTGAGTCCGGCGGCATGAACGTGCGCGAAGGATGAGTTGAGCTCCGGGCTTCCGAAGAACGCCGAGATCGGTGCTGCGGCGGGGGCGCCGCGGAACGAAGGAATGCCGCGATCGACGGTGCGCGTATCGACGAAATACTCGTAGCCGGCGTGAAGGTCGGTATGTTCGCCGAGTGACAGCTCCATGGTCGGGTCGATGCCATAACGCTCGAGTCCGACCTGGTCGCGGAAACTTCCGGAGTTCTCGTACATCGCATTGAGACGCCCCGCGAGGCCGGCGTCGCGACCGGCGCCGAGGTCGATGGTCGCGCGTCGGTGCTGCTGCGTTCCGCCCTCGACGGTGAGCTCGTTGCTCACCGGGCCACCGGCTTGCTTCATGACCCGATTGATCACTCCCCCTCCGGCACCGCGCCCGAACACCATCGCGCTCGGCCCCTTCAGCGCCTCGACACGTTCGACATTGTACAGGTCGCGCAGGTACTGCGCGTCATCGCGGACCCCGTCGACGAAGAAGTTGGCGGTGGTGCTGTTTCCGCGAATCGTGGGCGTATCGCGATGCCCTTCGCCCTGGCCCATCGCGATTCCGGGGATGTAGCGGACGACATCCGCCATCCCCGTCATCGCCTGGTCGGCGATGAGCGCCTTCGTCACGACCCCAATCGACTGCGGAGTGTCCCGGAGCGGAGTGTCGGTCCGCGTCGCCGTCACGGAGTGATTCAGGAGATAGCGGTCCTGAACCGGTGAGGCCGTCGTGCGGACTTCGGTCAGCGTAACCGGCGCGCGCGGCGGCGTTTTCACGCTGTCGCTGTCGGCTCGAACGGGTGACTGTGCGCCCGCGGGCGTTGCGGAGAGGACTGCGATTGCGAATGCCGTCGCGGCTGCGGCACGAAGCTGCATGAGAGCGGATCCGGGAGGGTTCAGGTTAATCCAGATAGAAATTGTCTGGATTGCAGAACCGTAGTCGGCATCGCCCCGCGGGTCAACCCGACGGCTTCATTCCGGCGAGCAGCGATGCGCGCCGGTCAGAAGACGCGAAGTACGTCCTCGACCGGCCCTGCGTTCCCGGCGTGCAGCAGGTGAACGATCTCGCGCAACGCCTCGCGCTCCCGCGGCCACGCAAAACGCTCGAGCGCGGCGCCGACGTTGAGCCACTCCGCTTTCGTGTGCTCGGGACCGATCACGACGTTCGCCGGTTCGGCGACGAAGGCCGCGAAGACGACCGCCATCTGCACCGTGTGCGTCTTGTGCAGGTAGAACGGATGGACGGTGACGTTGTAGAGCCGAGTCGCCTCGAGCCCGGTCTCCTCACGCATCTCGCGGAGTGCTGCGTCCTCCGGCTCTTCGCCCTCTTCGATGCGGCCGTGCACGGCTTCCCATGCGGTCGGGCAGCGCGTGTCGAGAGCGCGCTGCAGGACGAGCACTCGCCACTCGGCGGGCAGAGGGCGGATGACGTAGACGTCGATCGTGCCGATGGAGAGCTGAGCCATGCGCCGAGCCTGGAAAGGGTCGGCGAAAGATAGCGCGCGTCACGACTGCTCACCGGCGAGCGACGGCACGCGGATGATCACCCCGGCTCGACGAGCTCGAAGTCGTCCAGGGCCGCAGTGATGCGGCGCGTCGGGAACGCAGGTAGCGATTCCCTCGCCCGCCGCACCAGCGCGTCGGTCGCCGGCGGGAGCGGGATGTCGAGCACCCGGGAGACCTCGGCGAGCGACGTGGTTCCGGCAACCACGCGTTCGATCCCGCTCTCCCAGAGCCGCACCATTCCACCTGCGCGCGCGGCGTCGGAGATCGTATCCGCCGCTCCGCCAGACGCGATCGCGCGCTCGATTGCCGGCGACACGGCCATCGACTCGACGACCGCGATGCGCCCGCGAAATCCCGTCCGTCCACAGGTGCTGCATCCGTGCTCGCGCCAGCGCGGGGCGGTCGAAGCTATCCACCTGCCTAACGCGGGCCCGGGTGTCGTCTCGTCACGTTCACGGCAGCTCTCGCAGAGCTTCCGCAGCAGCCGCTGCGCGATGACGCCCTTCAGCGCGGCCGCGACCTTGTACCGATCGACGCCAAGGTCATCGAGGCGGGCGATGGCGCCGGCGGCGTCGATCGTGTGGAGCGTCGACAGCACCAAATGCCCCGTGAGCGCCGCCTGCACCGCGATCGCCGCGGTTTCGGCGTCCCGTATCTCGCCGACGAGAATGACGTCCGGGTCCTGGCGCAGGATCGAGCGCAGCGCGGACGCGAAGGTGAGGCCCGTGCGCGTGTTGACCTGAACCTGGACGATCCCCGGGAGGCGATACTCGATCGGATCTTCGACGGTGACGACGTTCACGCCGCGCTGCTGGATGGCACGGAGCGCGGCGTAGAGCGTGGTCGTCTTCCCGGAACCGGTCGGGCCGGTGACGAGCACGAGCCCTTCGCGGATGTCGAGCAGCGCGCGCAGGCGCGCGAGCGCGTCCTCCGAAAGGCCGAGTGAATCGAAGGTGGCGCCGCCGGCGCGGGTGTCGAGTACGCGGAGCACGACTTTCTCGCCGTGCGCGGCGGGCAGCGTCGAGACGCGAAGGTCGACCTGTCCCGCGCCGATGGTGACCGACATGCGCCCGTCCTGCGGCCGAAGCCGGTCGGCGATATCGAGGCCGGCCATGATCTTGATGCGCGACACGAGCGGAAGGCCGGTGTCCGCGTCGAGCGTGCGTACGTTCCGGATCATGCCATCGACGCGGTGCCTGACGGCGACACCGCTGGCCTCACGCTCGAGGTGGATGTCGCTCGCGCGAGCGGTGATCCCTTCGCTGATCAGCGAATCGACAAGCCTGATGATGGTTCCGTCGATGGAATCGTCGGCGGTGCTCGCCGCGGCATCGTCGGATTTCGGCTGGCCGGGACCCTGATCGCCCACCTCCATCTCGACGGCGTCGAGAGCTGCGACGATCGCGGAGGGAGACGCGAGCACCATCCGAACCGCGCGTCCGGTGGAAAACGCGAGTGCCTGTTCACAGTCCAGATCGAATGGCGTTGCGGTCGCGATCGTCAATGCGCTCGCGGTCAGCTCGATTGGGACGATGGCGAATCGGCGTGCCCACTCGTCCGCGACGAGCGCACGCGCCGCTTCGTCAGGCGGCGCGCCATCCCAGATCGCGAGGCCGGTCACCGCCGCGGCTTCCGCGAGGATCGCCGCATCGGTGGTCAGATGGCGCCTGACGGCGGTTATCCAGAGGCTCTCGCCTGGCGCGGCGAGCAGGCGCTCGACGGCATCGCCCGCGAGGATCCGGCGGAGGATCGGTACGAGCCACGCATCGCGCGGCTCCGGATGAACGGTCGGTGTATCCACGAGCGGACGATCGCATCGCCAGTACCGAACCCCATCACCAGAATGCGGCGGACGTCGCCAGCCGAGCGCAGTTAGAGTACGCTCCAGAACTCGCGGTCGATGTCGAAGGAAAACGTCCAACGACCGTCGCGGAGCCCGCGGGCAACGTCGATGCGCAGCAGCGCGAAGGGGCTGAGGAGGCCGACGCCGACGGAAGGGAATACGCCGTTCGAGCCGTTCGGGGAGATTCGCGCTCCGTCCACCCAGATCGCGTGCACAAACGGCGCGATCGTGGCCTCGCCGGGGGCTCGGCCGAAGCGCCCGAGCGGAAACGATGGGAACGGGACGCGCGTGCGCAGCTCGACGTGTTGCGAGGCACCGGTCGCCGCGGCGAACGCGTGGTAGTCGTACCCTGGCCCCGATGTCGGGCCACCGAGGTAAACGAGCTCCTGGGCGGCGATCGGTCGGGGGGAGTCGGCGTGCGCGATCGTCGAATGCAGCGCCAAGGTCGTTGCGCCCAGCGGCCGCTCTGCCCAGAGCGATGCAGCGGCGCGAAGCGTCTGGCCGACGCTGTCGGCGAGTCGTCCGTCGGGCACGAGCAGGTGCACACCGATGTCGCCACGAATCGTGAAGCCTAACGGCGCGACGACCGTCGGCCGCTCCAGCGCCGCCGCGTAGCGCGCGGCGTGGAATGCGGTCGCGGCGATCGCCGGCCGGAACCGGCCGCTGGCGGGAGTGGCGTGGACGGTGAGGGCGGTCTGCTCTTCGGCACTCCCACCGAGCCGGAGCACGACACCGGACGCGAGCGATCGGGTCAGCCGAACGCCGACGGCGCGCACGTGGTATGGATCGGTGTAATCGCTGGCGAACTCCTGTGCGGCAACGCTGTTGCGCACCATCGAGACTTCCGGCTCGTCCGCCACGTCGCGCCAATCGTCCTCGGCGAAGAGGGCGATGCCGCTCCCCGTCGCGTTCTGCCAGCCAAGCGAGACGTTCCCTTTCGCGCGCTGGTCGTCGGTCCCGTAGCGGCCCCCGATGGCGGTGCTGATGCCGTGGCCCCAATGGCGCGAGATCGCCGCGCCTAACGCGAGCCCCTCGACCCGATCGAACCGGACGAAATCCGACACCCCATGCGCCGAGATCGCGGCGCGATGCTCGCGAGTGAGCGCCTGCTGCCGCACCAGCGCTCGCGCCTCTTCCTGCACTTTTTTCACGTCCTCGTCGGTCACGGCGCGGACGTCGTCAGGAAGCGAATCGAGGATGCGGCCCGTAAATCCCTGGCGCAGCCGGTCGCGTGGCGCGCCAAGCACGATCTCCGGACCACCGAAGAAGCTCGGTGGGATCCCCTTGTTCACCTCGTAGCAGCAGATCTCCCAGCGCCCGCGAATGATTCCCCGAACCGGATAATCGAGCCACGATCCCGTGCGCCGGATCTCGATCTCCTGCTGGCTCGGCAGCCAGAAGCGCCCCTCGACCAGCGAGCTCTCGAGCACCACGGAAATGTCCTCGAGGGACTTGTCGCGAAGCGCGGAGCGCGTGAAGGAGAACGCCATCCGGACGACCTGCGCGGTCTCGCGCTCGACGAACACCGCGCCG
>JAICUE010000503.1 GCA_025936015.1 Gemmatimonadaceae bacterium | reverse complement strand
TGCGGCCCGCCCACGAAGAACAGCTTCTGCAGCGGCGGGCGGCCGGCCGCGGCGCCGGCGATCCCCGTCAGCGAGCCGGTGGTGCCTAACGCGAGCGGGTGCGAGACCGTGAGGTCGAGCAGCGCCCGCGCATAGTCGAAGGTGCCGCCGGCCGCCTCGAGGCTGGTCGTGCTGATCAGGCGCCAGCGCTTCGGATCCTCGCCGGCATCCTTCACCATCGACACGCCGACGCCACCGATGTCGCCTCGCTCGGCGACGATGTTCGGGTCGAAGCGGCCATGACCGAGGTGGGCGAGCGAGACGTTCGTCTTCATCGTCGCGTCGCCCTCGTGCTCACCGAAGAGGCGCCAGTGGATGCCGCCGCTCTCCATCGGCACGCGCGTCAGCTCGACGCCGGTCGCCCGGTAGTAGAAGCCATCGTCGCGCCCCCAGAGCAGCGCGCCTAACGATGCACCGAGGGTGAACGGGTCGCCGTAGTCTCCGGCGGCGGCGAGGCGGTGGTAGGCGGTGACGTCGTAGATGCGCGCCGCGTTCGCGCGAGCGAGGCCGAGCTCGACGCCGGGATTGAGGTCGGCGACGCCGAGCCGCACGAGCGCGTGGGCGCTGTAGCCGCGCCTGAGCCGCTGGTCGGCGCGGATGCCTAACGACAGCCCCTCGACCCGGTTGTAGCGGAGCAGTCCGCCGCCGAGGCCGTAGAGGATCACCGGCGGCGGAAGCTTTCCATCCGACTCGTCGCCCGCGGCCTGGATCGACATCGCATACTGCCGGAGCTCTTCGCGGTCGGTCGCACCGAACACCTCGTCGCTCGACGAATAGATCGATGGCGGGAGGTCGGCCGAGTGCATCAGGGTTGCGGTGTCGCAGGGGACCACGATGAAGGTCGGCACC
This sequence comes from Gemmatimonadaceae bacterium, assembly GCA_025936015.1. GTDB lineage: Bacteria > Gemmatimonadota > Gemmatimonadetes > Gemmatimonadales > Gemmatimonadaceae > JABFXC01. The sequence continues at coordinate 1,200 of JAICUE010000503.1, read as the reverse complement.
CCGTCGCGCCGGACCGCCTCGACCCGCGTTGCACGCGACTGCTTCCGGCAGTCGGTCGCTTCGTGATCCTCGAGCGAATCAAGCCCCTGCCTGACGTTGCGGCGGACCGAGTCGGTGGTCACGCCCTTCAGCTTCGCGACCGAGTCGCGAATCGCGACACGCGCACCGTAGAGTGAATCGAGCCTGCCTAACGAATCGAGAGCGCTCGCCGGCAGCGGCTCGCCGCGGACGGCGTCGTAGGTGAAGCGCTCTTCCCAGGTGATCGGGCTGCGGATCGGGCCCATCTCGAACAGCCCCTCGGCCGTGCGCGAGGATGGGAGCCACCAGCGGCCACCGGCGAGCACGAACTCCTGCGTCACCGCGGTGAGCGAGAGGCGCATCGGGTTGAGCGCGGGCTTGAGCCAGCCCGGGATGTCGTCGTCGTCCTTCTTGTGACCCTTCTTGTGCATGCTGTCGTTCGCAGCGTCCTCGGCGACGGCGATCCAGACATCGAGCGGCGCGGAGAGGCGATACGCGGCGCGGACGATCTGCGCACTCTCGCGATCGAGCCAGAGCGAACCGACCATCGCGTTCCAGCGCTCGCGTCGCGGGTTGACGCGCAGCTCGATCAGGTGGTATTCGGCGCCGTGCGGAATGCGGATCACGACCGAGTCGCCGATGCTGTAGGTGTAATACGCCTCGGCGCCGGCGCCTAACGGGTGGATGATCTCGTCGTTGTTGACGTCGAAGTCGAAGCGCGAGATCGGCCAGAGGCGGTCCTCGCCGGGAACGTACGGCAGCTCGAGGGTCTCCGGCGAAGACGGGTCGCCATCGGCGTCTTCGTCCGCAATCGGCGCGACCGCGCGCGCTCCGGTGATCCGGATCATCGCCCCGAGATCGCGATCCCACGAGATCCGGGCGGACTGCTCTCCGCGCGCGGCGAGCCGGGTACGCGCGAGCGCGCGCAATGCGACGCCGACTGACATCCGCTGATAGGTGCGACCCTCGTACGACTGCAGCGTCGAATCGACGGCGAGCCGCGCCGCCCGCGCCCGGAGGACGAGCTGGCGCGTCGCGTCATTCGCGTACGCAGTCGCGATGTCGGCGGGGGTGACGGGGATCCGCGTCGCCGCCCGGCGCGCCGAGTCGCGGGTGGTGACCACCGAGTCGTCGTCAGTCCCCGCGCCGAGGCTGATGCTGATCGAGCGGCCTTTCTTCTTC
>JAICUE010000181.1 GCA_025936015.1 Gemmatimonadaceae bacterium | reverse complement strand
GGCGGCGGAGCTTGCGGATGCCGGTCTCGGCGAGGACGCTCTCGGCGCGCTGCACCTTCTCGGCTTTCCGCGCCCGCTTCGTGAACTTGAGCAGTTGCCGGCGCTCGACCGCGTCGGGGCGCGACACGCGGCCGGCTGCCTGGAGCAACCGGGTGCGCTCGTCGGCCGGCAGGTGGCCGAGCAGGGCGCGATCGGCGGCGATCGACTCGAGCAGCTCGGTCGCGGCGCGAACGCGGTCGTGCAAGGTATCGCCGCCGATCGCGGCGGCGACCTTGTCGCTGTTCTCGTTCGGTTCGGGGACGCTGGAAGACATCCCTGAAATCTAACCGATCCCGGCGATGAGGAGCGTGTGGCGGCTGCCGGATTTCCCATGGGCGCGGACGGTCGCGGTCTCGACCACGAGCCCTGCCCGGCGCAACGCTTTCTCGAAGATCGGGTCCGCCTGAGCCGACCACCAGACGATCCGCCCCCCTGGACGCAGCGCGGCGGCGGTGAGGCGAATGCCGCCGTCGTCATACAGGCGCGCGTTGCCCGCGGTCGTCAGCGCCTCGGCGCCGTTGTCGACGTCGAGCATGATCGCGTCGAACTGTCCCTCGCTCTCGCGCAGGACGTCGCCGACATCGGCATGGCGAAGGTCGACGCGCGAATCGGCGAGTGCGTCGACCGAGATCCGGTAGGCGGGCTCTCGATTCCAGTCGATGACCGCGCCCACTATCTCGGCGACCACCACGCGCGCGTCAGGCGCGAGGATCGCCAGCGCCGCCCGCAGCGTGAAGCCGAGTCCGAGCCCGCCGATCAGCACGCGGGCGCCAGGGCGGCTGCCTAACGGCGCGCAGGCCGCGACAGCGAGCGCGTCCTCGGACGCGTGGCGCCGAGTCGACATGAGGTCGACGCCGTCGACGCGAATGCTGTAGTCGCGGTCGTGGCGGAGCAGCTCGAGCCGGCTGCCGTCAGGCGCGACGGCGGTCGCCTGTCGTTCGAGGCGCTTCACTCGTCGCGAAGCGCCTCGACCGGGTCGAGCCTCGCGGCGCGCGCCGCCGGGAGAAGGCCGAAGACGATCCCGGCGAGCGCGCTGCCGACGAGTGCGGCGACGATCGCGGCAGGGGGAGCGGCCGCGTTGATCGGCGTCGTACGGCGGATCAGCAGCGTCAGGCCGCCACCGACGAGGAGACCGGCGATCGCGCCGATGGTCGTCAGCGTCACCGCCTCGACGAGGAACTGCCAGAGGATCGTCCCCTTCGTCGCGCCCAACGCCTTGCGGACGCCGATCTCCCGCGTCCGCTCCGTCACCGAGATCATCATGATCGCGATGACCCCGACGCCGCCGACACAGAGGCCGATCGCCGAGAGCGTGATCATCACGATGAAGAAGACGCCGACGATCTTGTTGTAGAGCTCGAGAATCTTTTCGGGCGTCGAGGTGAAGAAGTCGTTCTGCTGCGCCGGGCGCAGGTGACGGGTGGTGCGCAGCGCGGCGATCGTCTCGTCCATCGCCGCGTCGCGCGATACTCCGTCGGCGGGCGTGACGGTCAGGTCCATCCAGTCATCGCCGACATTGAGATGCCTGACGGCGGTCAGAAAGGGTACGATCACCATCCCCTTCGAGCCCGAGTCGAAGGCGTTGGCCAGGGGCTTGTATACGCCGATCACGAGAAAAGGGCGGCCGCTGAGGCGGACCGTCTTCCCGATCGGTTCACCACCGACGAACAGCCGATCGGCGACCTTGTCGTTGATCAGCACGACGCTCGCGGCGTTGTCGTCCTCCTGCTGCGTGAAGTCGCGGCCGGCGATGATGTCGCCGCCGCGAATCGAGATCCAGCCGCTGGTGTACGCGCTCAGATCGACGCCGGGAAGATCTCGGTCGCCGTAGCGCGCGGGCACGCTCGACCCGATGTGGGAGACGACCTGCTCGATCGCCGGAAGGCTGGCGATTTCCTTCGCCTGGTCGAGCGTCAGCGGTGGGTTGTGGCGCCACGGACAGCTGTCGGCGCTGCCGTTGCAGCTGTTGATCTCCGGCGGCCACCGGGTGAGGAAGAAGGTGGTCGGACCGGCGGCGGCGATGCTCTGCCGCACGCCTTCGTTGATGCCGTGCACGGCTGCCGACATCACCGTGACGACGAAGACGCCGACGGCGATCCCGAGAATGGTGAGGCCAGCGCGGACCTTGTTCGAGCGGATCGCGTCGAGCGCGATGAGTACTCCCTCGAACAGTGAATAGGCTCTCGCTCCGATCGACATGGCGCTACTCCGACCGCATCGCGGCGATCGGGTCGAGCCGCGACGCGCGACTCGCCGGATAGGCGCCAGCGGTGATGCCGACGCCGGCGCCGATCAGCACGCCGAGGACGATCGACCAGGGGGCGACGGCGGCCGGCAATGGCGAGACCGCGGCGATGAGCTGCGACAGCCCGATGCCTAACGCGATGCCGAAGATCGCGCCGACGATGCTGAGCGCCGCCGACTCGACGAGGAACTGGCGGAGGATGTCGCGGTTGCGCGCGCCTAACGACTTCCGGATGCCGATCTCGCGGGTGCGCTCGGCGACGGCGACGAGCATGATGTTCATGATCACGATCGACCCGACGATCAAGCCGATGGCGGGAAGCGCGATGCCGGCGAGGACGAGATAGCGCTTGATCTTGAGCCAGCCCGAGAGCGCGCTCTCGGAGCTTTCGAAGCTGAAGTCGTCCGGCTCGGCGGGATGGAGGTGTCTGCGCCGGCGCATCGTCTCGCGGACGATTTCCTCGAGCGGCTTGAGCTTCGATGGATCAGGCGCCTGGACGACGACGCCGTAGAGATTCTGCCTGACGTTCGTGATGCGCCCCATGTAGGAGTGAAAGGGCGCGATCACCTGCCGGTCGAGGGAGAGGCCGAACACCGTTCCCTGCTTCTCCAGCACGCCAATCACCTGGAAGGGATACTTGTTGACGCGAAACTCGCGTCCGATCGGATCGAGATTCGGGAAGTAGTGATCGGCGATCTCGGTGCCGATGATGACCACGTCGGATCCGAGCTGATCATCCTGCTGGGTGAAGATGCGTCCCTGGGTGACGACGAGATTCTTGATGCGGAAAAAATCGGGGGTCACCGCCTGGGCGAGCACCTGCGGACCACCGGGAGTGAACTTGGAGCTCCCGTCGGCCCAGGTGATGTCCTGCATCGCCCATCCCGTTCCCGCCGGGAGTGCGTCGCGCACCGCGAGTGCATCGTCGACGGAGATCTTCGGCCGGCGAAGCCACATCCGCCAGGTCGCCTCCGTCTCGTCGGTATTGATGTCGGGGAAGCGGCGCAGGTTGAAGGTGTTCACGCCGAGGAATTTGCCGGCGAAATCTTCCTCGACGTATCGGCTCATCCCCTGCACGATCGAGACGACCGCGATCAGGAACATCACGCTGATGGTGACCCCGATGAGCGTGAAGAAGCTCTTCAGCTTCTGGACGCGAATCTGGAGGAGCGCGAGACGGATGGCTTCGAACAGTGGCATCGCTATGGCCGCCGGGGGGGATGGTTCCACGTCTACGGCGCTGACCGCGTGAAGTGTCAGCCGCCGCTCACCGCCGGCACGATCGTGATCGTCGCGTTGGCGTCGAGCGCGGTCGCCAGCCCGTCGAGGAAGCGAATGCTCTCGTCGCCGAGGAAGACGTTGACGTGGCGCCGCAGCTCGCCCTGCTCGGTGAGGACGCGATCGGTGAGCGCTGGGAGCCGCGCGCCGACCGCGGTGAGCGCCTCGCCGACCGTCGCGCAGGGCTCGGTCACGACCAGCGTGCCGACCCCGCGCGAGTACGGGGTGAGAGCGTTAGGCACGATCACCGAGATCGCCATCGGGTCAGGACACCACCGCCGCTTTCACGCAGCAGATCGGCGGAAGAGCGTCGGCGAGCTCCTGCCAGCTCTCGCCTTCGTCGGCGGAGCCGAACAGCTTCCCGCTGCGGGTGCCGAAGTAGATGCCGGCCGGGTCATGGCTGTCGGCCGTGAGCCCGTCGCGGAGGACGCACTCGAACGCCTGCGACTGCGGGAGGCCACCGCCGAGCGGGTGCCATGACTTGCCGGCATCGCGCGTCCGGTAGACGCGGAGCTTTCCCTCGGGAACCACGCGGAACTCGTCGGACTGGATCGGAATGGCGTAGACCGTGTCCGGATCGTGGGGATGCATCTGCAGCGCGAAGCCGAAATCGGAGGGGACGCCGTTGGCGACGTCCTGCCAGGAGTCGCCCCAGTCGTCGCTGCGATAGAGTCCCCAGTGATTCTGGAGAAAGAGGCGCTCCGGTCTTGCCGGGTGATTGACGACCTTGTGGACGCACTGGCCGAACTCCGGATACTTGTTCGGGAGAAAGACCGCGCGCACTCCGTTGTTGCGCGCCTGCCAGCTCGTGCCGCCGTCGTCGGTGCGATAGAAGCCGGCCGTCGAGATCGCGATCGCCATCCGCTGCTTGTCTTTCGGATCGGTGACGATGGTGTGCAGGCAGAGCCCACCACCACCGGGCATCCATTTCGGCCGGTGCTCGTGGTTCAGCAATCCTTCGACCGGTGCCCAGCTCTCTCCGGCGTCGCGCGACTCGAAGAGGGCGGCCGGCTCGACGCCGCAGCGGACGACGTCGGGCTCGTCGGCACGACCGGGGGCGATCTGCCAGACCTGGGCGAGCGACATCCCTGATGACTCGGGGAAGCGGACGGCCTGACGCTCGGGACCCGTCCAGCTCCGCCCGTAATCGTCGCTCAAGCGGATCGTGCTCCCCCAGTGATTGCTGTGTGCACCAACGAGCAGTCGCGTCCGGCCACCGCGCTCGTCGTACGCCATCGCGTAGACCGCCTCCCCGGGAAAGTGCGGTCCGTCGACGGTCCACTTCCGTCGCGACTTGTCCGACGAGAGAATGAATGCGCCCTTGGTCGTCCCGACGAGGACGAGTGCATCGCCGGAGCGCGGCCGCGATTGCGTCGAGGAATGGGTCATGATCAGGGCTGGTCGAAGCGGACGGAGCGAAGCACGGTGAGGAGCGCGCGTTGACCGTTAGGCGTGTTCGCCGCGCCCCCCATCCAGAGGTGGATTCCCGGGCGCACGTCGCGCCATGCGGCGTCGACGCCGTACGCCATCCGGTCCGGCCACGTCAGCAGGACCACGGCCTTGTGGCCACCGATCTGCGTCGGGCACTCGAGATGTCCTTCCGATGCGTCGTGCGGACCGGCGAGATCGTTCGAGTAGCGGCCGTAGTCGAGGCTCAGCGTCAATCCGTCGGCCTCGAAGCCGCGCACGTGCGAGTCGACCGGTTCGACGCTGTTCTCGCGAAAGCCCGGGGGCAGCAGGAAGGAAAACCCGCTGCTGTCGGCGATGCGGCTCCAGCCGGTGGTATCCGCCGACGGCGTCGCGCAGGTGAGCTGCGGGCCACTCGGGCCGGGCAGGGGCACGCAGGCCGTGCTGCCTAACGCGAGGAGGGCGAGCAGGAGGTGGGTACGGTGCATACGAAGCGAGGTATCGGGGAGGCGGGCCGCTGTCCCGGCCGTTCGCCCAACATGCAGCCGCCGTAGCGCCCTCGCCAGAGCGAGGCGCCGCGTCCCGTGGCGTCAGCGCGGGTCGTCGTCCAGCGGCTCCGGCCGCCGGTGCGTTCCGCTCTCGCGCAGCTCGAACGAGGGGAGCATCAGCTCCCAGCGGATCGCGGCAAGGCGCAGCGCGGCGACGACCGCCATCCCCGAAATCACCGCCGGTCGCTGGGCGACACCGATCCGGACGAGCGCGACGTACAGGGTCGTACCGGCGATCGCCGCCGTTGCGTACAGGCTTCCTCGCTGCAGTACCATCGGGATCTGGGCGGTGAGCATGTCGCGGATCACCCCGCCGGCGGCCCCGGTGACCGCGCCGAGCAGGATGCATGCGCCTGACGGCAGTCCCGCCTTCTCGGCGATCTGCGCGCCGGCG
>JAICUE010000458.1 GCA_025936015.1 Gemmatimonadaceae bacterium | reverse complement strand
TCGAGCGCGTCCTCAGCGTTAGTCACCAGGTTGACGAGCACCTGGACGAGCTGCGCATGACTCGCCCACACCGGCGGGAGATCGTCGATGAGGTCGAGGATCATCGTCACGCCGGCGCTCTGCTGCGCGACGGATCGGACGCTCGCGACTTCGCGCGCGACATCGTTGAGGCTGATGCTGCCGCGCGCGCCGTCTTCGGCGCGGACGAAGCTGAGGAGGTCGCGGGTGATCTGCGCCGCGCGCCGCGACTCGCGCTGGATCAGCGCGACCATCTCGCGATTCTCGCCGGTGAACGCGGCGTCCTCGAGGAGGACCGTCGCGAGGCCGTTGATCCCCATCAGCGGATTGTTCACCTCGTGCGAGACGCCAGCGGCGAGGCGGCCGATCGCGGCGAACTTCTCGCTTTCGAACAACTGCTGCTCGGCGCCGCGCACCTGCGACTCGGCGGTGACGTCCTGCGCGACGAGCACCGCGCCACCGGTCGGGTAGGGCGAGAGCGTCAGCTTGAGCACGCGGCCCTGCGCGCTGTCGATCACGCGCTCGGCGCGCGCACCGGTGCGGATCGTATTGCAGATCGCGCAGTCGGCGCCGGGGGCGATGCCGATCCCGCGCAATCCGTGATGATCCTGACCGATCGTGCTGCCTAACGACATACCGGCGAGGCCGGCGAACGCCGCGTTGCAGCGCCGGACGCGGCCCTGTTCATCGATGAGGGCGAGTCCTTCAGCGGTCGCGTCGAAGACGCGCTCCCATTCGCGCTTGGCGGAGAGCACCTGGGTGAACAGGCGCGCGCGGCCGATCGCGATGCCGCCCTGCTGGCAGAGCGTCGCGAGCGCATCGAGCTCCTCGGTGCTGTAACCCGGAAGCCGGCGGCGGATCGTCGCGACCGCCACGATCGTATCGCCGGCGAAGACGGGAACGTACGCGTCGCGGACGTCGTCGAGCCTGACGCTGGATGGGCCGCGCCTGGTGTCGAGTGGCGCGCGGCCGGTACCGTCACCAAGGAGGGTGGCGCCGGTCTTCACGACTTCCAGCTCGATGTTGGTCGGTTTTGCGTTCAACCCGTCGATGATTCCCGCCGCGGAGTAGCGGCCGGCGAGCGCGCCGCTCTCGTTGAACACCGCGAGGTCGAACGCATCGTGCGGGACGAGCAGCTCGGCGTGGATCTTCAGTTGCTCGTAGACCGCGGCCTCGGAGTTCTGCGCGGTCATCCCGCGCGCGCTCTCGAGCAGTCCGGCGACGCGCCCCGTCTGCGCCTGCGTCCGCACTTTCTCGATCCGCCGGATGTGAATGACTTTCAGCGTGCGAAAGCATGCAGCGATCACGAGCACCGTGCACACCGCACCCACCAGCGCGGTGATCTCGGCTGCCTCCGCATGCGCCCGCAGCGCGACCGCCGCGGTGAGGAGCGACCCCGATCCGACGCCGAGCACGGCGACGACCCATGGCGCGACCGGTCGCGGCCGCGGTCCCGATTCGATCACGGGAACCGGTGCCGTTGCACGACTCACACCGACTGCGCGCGGCTCCTGCTCGGGGGGGAGGGGCATACCCTAAGACTCCGGGCAACCGCGTGGCGCAACAGGCTGGGGAGACGGGCTTTAAGCGGTAAGCGATCAGCAGTGTGCGTACGGCGCAACCGCCGTTGATGCCGCTGGCCTGACCGCGGTGCGCTGCCTGCTTACAGCTTATCGCTGCTGTCAGCCGCCCAACGTCAGGCGGCTTCCGCGGGGGACGGGGCCTTCGGGACGTCCAGTGTCTCGGCCGCGTGTTCGTCTTCGATGTCGAGACGGCGTACCGTGATCGCGGCGGTGGGGCAGTGGCGGACGAAGTCGCCATCGGCGGGGGACCAGTCGCAGTGCGGCGACAGCGGGTACGCCTTGCCCTCGCGATCGAGTCCCATCGTCCGCGGGGCGAGGGCGACGCAGATCGTGCAGCCGATGCAGCGTCCGCGATCGACGTTGATCTGGACCGGATGGCGCGGGTAGATCGAGCCATGCTCGCGCAGCGCGAGCTCGAGGCTGTCGAGCGCCTCGACGGCGGCGCGATAGCCCTCGTCGATCACTTCGCGGGTGTTGCCGAAGCCGAGCCAGTCGACGTGGCCTAACCGTGGCCGGGCGAGGACCATCGGCGGGCCGCTCCATTGCGAGAGCGGCCAGCCCTGCAGCGCGTGCATCATGATCGTCGCCGAGCGCATGTAGATCGCGCCGAAGCCCCGCCTGGTGACGTCGGTCGAGGGGGAGAGGTCGGAGCTCCCGACGTCGACCGCGATCACCGCGTCCATGCCTAACGCGGCGACGCTGGTCGGCAGGTTGTCGATCACGCCGCCATCGACGCAGATGCGGCCGTCGACGCGTCCCGGGGGGAACGCCCCGGGAAGTGCGCACGATGCATACACCGCGTCGGCGACCGAAACGTCCTGCAAGCCCGGGAGTCCCCAGATGAGCTGCGTCCCGCGCTCGACGTCGACGGTGTTGACGAGAAGCGGCGTCTTCAGCCCGGCGAACGTTCCCTGGGGCGCGATCGACTCGCAGATGGCGCGGAGCGGCTCCTCGAGATAGATGGCCGAGGTGCGCACGCGCTGCACGAGCATCCCGACATGATCGATGCGGAACAGGTCGCGTCGCGCCAGCGACTCGGCGCGCGACTGCATCTCGGCGACCGACATCCCGTTCAC
>JAICUE010000436.1 GCA_025936015.1 Gemmatimonadaceae bacterium | reverse complement strand
TCTCGGGGAGTGCGCGGAGCCCCCCGCCCTTCGCCCGGGCAAGGAGCGACGCGAACTCCGCCCATCGCTCGGCGGCCCGGGCGACGAGCGCGTGATGCTCGCGAGCCGCACCCGTCTCGCCGCGAACCGCGACCCCGCGGGCCCGCGCCGCCTGCTCTGTTTGGTAGAGCCGGACGATCCGCGCCGCGTCGGTGCTCCCTTCAGCCGGGAGCCGATCGGCGAAGCGGGTCGCAAGCTGCTTCGTGATCGCGGCGCGTCGCTCGGGATCGAGTGCCTGACGGCGCGCCATGAAACGCTGGAGGAGCGCGTACTCGTCCTCGGTCAGCAGCGCGGTGACGATCGGCGCCGCCCCGAGTGCCGCACCCGTCGCGAGGTCCTGAGCGCGCGCGGCGGGCAATCCCTGCCCGGCCGGCCCGAATTCGGGGACACGCTCGTGCACGACGATCGTCCCGGCGACGTGATCGCCGACTCGCTTCGAGGTGCGCGAGAAGATCGCGCTGGCCATCCCGACGAAGTAGAAGAAGCCGGGCTGCGCGTCGAGGACGCGAACGAGGTTGCGCACTCCCGACGCGCCGAAGGAGATCGAGTAGCCGCCATCCTGCACGACGCGGAGCCCGAACATCTTCTTCCCCGGCGTCTGGCCGTCGGAGAGCGCCTCGAAGAACACGAAGTAGCCCCACGACAGCGCGAACCCGCCCAGGTACATCGCGGCCAGCACCCACGAGCCGAAGAGCCGGTCGATGCTGCTCACCAATCCCGTCCGCCCGATCGTCCCGTAAAGGACGACCATCAACGCGAACATCGCGACCATCAGGAGCCAGATGATCAGCTGGTCGACGATCGCCGCCGCCGCGCGCGACCCGATCCCGGCGATGGTATATGAGAACGCGACATGCTCCGGCGTCTCGATCTCGACGCGCTGCTCGAGCGATGCCTGCTGGCCAGCGATGGCGTGACGCGCCGTCACGGCACGAAGTGTCCGAACGTCCACCCAACGGTCACCGGGAAGAAGACCCCGTAATGATAGCCATCATACGGTGCATGGACGCGTGCCTCGACGAAGAAGTCGCGCGCGGCGCCGAGCTCGCGACCGAGTCCGGCGTTGAGGCCGAGCCGCGAGTTCGCATCGCGGCCGCCTAACGCGCTGTAGGCGCCAAGGCCGCCGAGCCAGTACCAGCGGCGCGTTCCGGTGGTGTCGCGCCAGACGATGGTGCCGGTGATCGCGGCGATCGCCAGCGCGCTGGTGAGCGGCGGGGCGCAATAGGTCGTCGCCGGGCATGCCGGGATCGCCGCTGACCCATACGCGAAGCGCTGGATGCTCAGGTCGAGCCGGACGCGCACTCGCCGGTCGAGCACCGTTTCGGCGCCGGCCCAGACATTCGGTCCGATCGCGGTGAACTCGCTCCGCGGCTGGTAGCCGCCGCCAACCCCGACGCCGAGTGCGACCGGGCCGATGGTCTGCTGCGCCGACGCCGCGGCCGGGATCGCGGCGAGGGTGGCGGCAAGCCCCGCCGCCCGGGCGAGGATCCAGGCGGCGCGGGACGCCGGAACGACCCCCCGGCGGGAGCTGGTGCTCGATGACATGGGCGGAAAGCTGCGCCCCGCGGCAGCGGCCCGCAACTATATATACGTCGATCTACTTTCGCCGGTCGCCGTACGGATCGGGGCCGATCGCATCCGTCGCTGGAACGCGATATGCCGTGATCGGCGCACGCTTGCGCGGGGCGGGGCCGGCGGCACAGCCACCGGCGCCGCTACCGCCCGCATGCCGGTCGAACGTTAGGCAGGAGGTCGCCGCCGGGATGAGCACCGCCGTGGACCGCGTCGCCGAGGCACCAGACCACGAACGCCTGAAGGCGCTCTGGGAGACGCCGCACAATTGGCTCGCCTGGCTGGCGACCGTCGACCACAAGAAGCTCGGCACGCGCTACGTCGTCACCGCGTTCGTCTTCTTCGTGCTCGGCGGGCTCGAGGCCGCGCTGCTCCGCATGCAGCTGGCGCGACCGGGACAGCACCTGCTCTCCCCGGAAGCGTACAACCAGTTGTTCACGATGCACGGGACGACGATGATGTTCCTCTTCATCCAGCCCGTGCTCTCCGGCTTCAGCTTCTACCTGACGCCGTTGATGATCGGCTCGCGCGAGCTCGCCTTCCCCCGGCTGAACACCTTCTCGTATTACGCGTTCCTCCTCGCCGGGATCTTCCTCTACGCCAGCTTCTTCATCGGGCAGGCGCCGAACGGTGGATGGTTCAACTACACGCCGCTCACCGACGCGAAGTTCGACCCCGGGCTGAACGTCGACTTCTACGCGCTCGGCCTCCTCTTCCTCGGCACGTCGACGACGGCCGGCGCGATCAATTCGATCGTCACCATTCTCAAGCTCCGCGCACCGGGGATGTCGATCGACCGGATGCCGCTCTTTCTCTGGAGCTCGCTGACGATGTCGTTCTCCGTCGTCTTCGCGATGCCGGCGCTGACCGTCGGGCTGGTGCTCCTCGAGCTGCAACGGCGCTGGCACTTCGCCTTCTTCGATCCCGCGTTCGGCGGCACGCCCCTCCTCTGGCAGCACCTGTTCTGGGTGTTCGGGCATCCGTGGGTGTACATCGTCTTCCTGCCGGCGACGGGGATGCTGTCGATGGTGATCCCGACCTTTTCGCGGCGGCCGATGGTCGGGCACAACTTCGTCGCGCTGGCGACGGTGCTCACCGGGTTGATCGGCTTCGGCGTCTGGGTGCATCACATGTTCGCGACCGGCCTGCCGCAGCTGTCGATGAGCTTCTTCAGCGGCGCGAGCATGACGGTGTCGATCCCGAGCGCGATCCAGATCTTCGCCTGGATCGCGACGATGTGGTACGGCCG
>JAICUE010000504.1 GCA_025936015.1 Gemmatimonadaceae bacterium | reverse complement strand
TACCAGCGTCCGCGCCGTGACGCCGCGATCGAGCGCACGCAGCAGCGCGGGGATGGACGCGAAACGGTCGGTTGGCCGGGCGCTGAGCGCGCGATCGAGGTTGGCCGCGACACCAGCCGGACACTCCGGCCTCACCAGCCGCAGCGGCGGCGTCGCGCCGGCGACCGGGTACTCGCCCGTCAGCATCGCGAAACATATCGCGGCCAGCTGCCACTGGTCGCTCGCGGGAGTCGGCTCCCAGAGATTGTCCTTCCACTCCGGTGGCACCGGCATGAACGCGCGATCGGGCGCGAGCCCGGCGGGGATCTCGCCGCGGAACAGCGCCCACTGCCACCCGAGCATGAACAGGCGCCCGGTCGGCGTCACCCACGCCGCCTCGAGCGAGACGTTGCCGTGCGCCGAGCCGGCATCGTGCAGGTAGGCGAGCGTCGACCCGACGCCGCGGGCGACCTGCAGGACGTAAGGCACGTCTTCCGCGCCTAACCGCCGGATCCGCCCGCCGACTGTTTCCCCGCCGATCCATCGCCGGAGGTAGCCCGGTCCGCGACGGTTCGGCTGGAAGCTCGACCAGTAATGGTACGTCGTCGGGATCGACGGATGTCCGCGGTGCGCGAGGCCCCGCGCTTCGGCCGCCAGCCACGCGTCGTGTGCCGGCTCTGGCGCGGTGACCAGCGACAGCGACCTGCCTAACGCGTCGACGACTTCCTGGAAGTGCCGGTATTCCGCCCAGACGCCCTCCCCGCCCCACCGCCATTCCGGAGGGAGCTGCCACTCCGCGAGGTGGAGCGGGAGAGTCGACGTCTGGCGGTAGAGCGACGCCGGGGGCGCGCCACCGCTCGAGATCGCTGCCGTGGATCGGGGAGTATAAACCGGCACGCCGAAAGATAGCGTCACTGTGCGGCGCGGCGCAGCACGATCGTCACCGTCGTCCCCGCTCCGCGCGCACTTTCGAGCGTGATCGCACCTCCCCACCCGTCGATCAGCCGGCGGCTGATCGCGAGCCCCAGCCCGCTTCCGCTGGTCCGCGTCGAGAAGTGCGGATCGAACACGCGCGGCAGCACCTCGCTGGCGATTCCCTCGCCGTCGTCGCGGACGACGATCCGCACCACGCCGTCGTCCTCGACCGCCAGCTCGACGTTCCGCGCGCCGGCAAGCCGCGCGTTCTCGGCGACGTTGACGAGCACATCGCGCAGCTCGCCCGCGCGCGCCATGGCGAGCACTGGATGATCCACGCCGCGGACGGTGAACCGTGCCGCGTCCTCGCTCATCGCCTCCAGCTCCGCGACGCCGCGGACGATCGGTGCCACGTCGGTCGGTTCGGAACCCGGTTGCTCGGCTGGTGGCGTGCCGTAACGGCTGAATGAGCGGGCGATCTCGTCGAGCCGGTCGATCTCGGCGAGGATTCGCGTCGCATTCTGGTCGAGGATCTGCGGGAAGTCGGGCCGATTCGCGCCGTACGCGCGGCGGAGGTGCTGGACGCCGAGCCTGATCGGCGTCAGCGGGTTCTTGATCTCGTGCGCCACCTGCCGCGCCATCTCGCCCCACGCCAGCACCCGTTGCGCCCGCGCAAGCTCGGTCACGTCGTCGAGGGTGAGTACCGCGCCGCCACCGCGCGCGAGGCGCGTCAGGCTTCCTCGCAGCTCCCGCCGTCCATGCTCGATCTCGAAGGTGACGCCGTCATCGGGCGACGCGAGAAATTCACCGACTCGTTTCGCCAGCGCGGGGTTGCCTAACGCTGCGACCGGTGCGCCCGGCCGCGCATGCTCGAACAGCACCTCGGCCCGCGGGTTGGCGAGCGTCACGATCCCTCCGCCATCGACGGCGATGACCCCCGAAGCGACCGTTCGCAGCACGGCCTCCGTCCGGCGCCGCGCCTCGACGAGCGCCTCGCGCGACTCGCCGAGGTCCGTCGCCATTCGCCGGACTTCGGAGTACACCGGCCCGAACTCGCGGGGCGGTTGAGCCGCGAGCGCCGGCTCGCGCCCTCCGGCGGCGATCGCGAGCGCCGCCCCGCGGAGTTCCCCGATCGGCCGCGCGAACTGCCGAGCCGCGACCCCGCTCAG
>JAICUE010000081.1 GCA_025936015.1 Gemmatimonadaceae bacterium | reverse complement strand
GTCGAAGACTGCCAGGTCTGCTGCCGGCCGTGGCGAGTTTCGCTATTCTACGATGAGTCCGGGCAGGCCAGCGTCTCGCTGAGCGCGCTCGACGAGTAAACGCCCGGCGCACGGCACCACGATTGCTAAATTCGGGAAACGAACTCCACCGGAGATCAAGATGACCGTCTTTCAGCGCGCGGCGCGCATTGGCGCGACCGCGGTCGCAGTCCTCGCGATGGGTGCCTGCGCGAATTCGGGGCTCGGCAACGTCCTCGGCAGCGTGCTCGGAAGCCAGGCAGCGGCGAACGAGCTCGCGGGAACGATCCAGGGGGTCGATACCCGCAACCAGCAGATTGGAATCGTCCAGAGCAACGGACAGACGGTCTCTCTCCGCTACGACGACCAGACGCGGGTCGTCTACCAGAACCAGTTTTACACCGTGGTCAACCTCGAGAACGGCGACCAGGTCATCGCACGGATCCAGGATCAGGGCAACGGCAACTACTACACCGATTCGATCCAGGTCACGCAGTCGGTGAGCAACACCCCGACGAGCAGCGCCAACCAGACCAACTCGCAGCTGTTCCGTGGCACCGTCAGGCAGGTCGATGTGGCGAATGGCCTCTTCAGCATCGACGCCGGGACTGGCTATGATATCACGGTGTCGATGCCCTACAACCCGTCGCGCGACGACCTCTACACCTTCCAGCACCTGCGTCGCGGCAACTCCGTGCGCTTCTACGGGGTCTACCTCAACAACCAGCGCATCGAGCTGCAGAAGTTCTACTGAGTTCGCAGCGTCAGGCCTGACGTTGCGCTAATCCTTGTCCCACTCGTCCCGCGCGAAGAGGTGTTCGACGTCGAAGCGGACGAGTGGAGCAAGCGCAGCGACGACGTAGCTGCGATGACAGTGCGCCGGGTCGGCCTCGAAGCACATCAGGCAGACCGCGCGATCGCCGCGGACGATTCCGGCGAGCCGCTCGAGCTCTTCCTGCGCGACATCTTCCTTCATGTGCTCGAGGAAGATCCGCCGCATCTCGTCGTGGCGGCCCGCACGCGCCGCTGCCCGCCCGTCAGCCGGCGTGCCGAGCCCGCGGAGATGCAGGTAGTCCACGCCGATGGTACCCAGGTTCGCGGTGAGCGCGGTCTTGGCGAAACCGGGGCGCCGCGAGCTCGCCAGCGCGCGAACGTCGACCAGCAGCTCGACGCCGGCCGCCTTCAGCGCATCGAGAAAGCCCGCGACGGTCGCGCCCTCGTAGCCGATGGTGTAGAGCTTCTTCCCCGCCATGTGATGATCCGCGTGTGAACCGTCAGGCCTGACGGCGGCCTGCTAGTGGCGCTTGCCGTCGTCGGGATGGCAGGCCATGTCGACCACTACCGTGCTCGCGAGAGTGAGGATGTCATCCTCGCCGTCGGCGATGTCGACGCCGTAGGTGTCGGACCAGGAGAACCACTTCTTCGACACGGTGGCGACCGTCCGCTCGCCGCGACGGAAGGTGTACTCGTGATCGGTGAAGTTGCCCGTCGCCTCGAGATCGTCCGGACCCGGGACATCCACCGTGAAGCGGTGGTGCATCAGCGTGAACAGCTTCTTCTTCACCACCGCGACGGTCTTCCCACCGCGATGGATTTCGTACGTCGGTCCCCAGTTGAGCAGCTTCTGCTCGATGAACGCGAGCTCGTTGCCGTGCATGTCCTGGAACGAGAGCTTGTCGCCGATGCTGAACACCTTGCCATCGACAAAGAAGACGTCCTCCCCCGCTGCATTCTTGATCGTGAAATCGTCGCCCCAGGTGAACAGCTTCTGCTTCATCACATAGCGCATGACGTTGTCACTCGGGGAGAAGTGGATGCCTCGGGGTGATGTGCCAGGGATACGCCACACCTTCCACCGGGCCTGCTTTCCAGATGGAGTGCGAGGCGTGCATGCATCGCCCGCACGGACGATAACCGGCGTCGATCGCCGCCTGCTCGTTGGCGAAGAACACGCGATGCTTCGCGTATCCACGCGGAAGCGCGCGTACCGCACTCTCACAATCGAGCCGGCCGTACAACCGCAGCGTAGAGTTGCCGCCGAGTGTGCCGGGGACATCACTCTCGGCGAAGCTGCCGTCAGGCTGCAGCAGGCGATATGTCATGGTTCGCCCCACGATGGACGACACGGCGAGCGCGGCATGCGCCAGCCACTGCAATCTGTGGCCCCGTCACCGCGGTTACAATGTCGTGGCGAATGGACTCGCTGCGTCTGCGCCAGGATTCGCGGGGCCCCGCCGTCACCCGGCGAACAGCGGCGCGAGGTCGACGTAGATATTGCACCGCTCCGCCACACCCCGCGCACCGTCGCCCGCCAGCTGGAACACGGTCATCGCCGGCACCGTGACGACCCCCTTGTCCTGGCGCACATAGGTCACCGACGCCTCGAGAAAGAGCAGCTGGTCGTGCAGCGTGATGCGGGTGAACTCGTGGCGCAGCGACGCCATCACGGTGAAGAAGCCCGTGATCGCTGACTCGATCGCTGCTCGTCCGGTGATCGGCTCGTTGTTACCGAAACGCAGCCATCCATCCTCGACGAACGCCGCGGCGAACGCAGCTGCATCCTTGCGATCCACCTTGATGTACAGCTCGCGCGCCCATGCTTCAGCCGCCGCCGGTGTCAGTCTCTCCTGTGCAACAGGCATCATCGTTCCCGTGAATGTTCTGGTTGGCAACCGCGAGCGGGTAAGCTAAACGCGTTCGCCGATGTCGGTGAGCGCCCCGATCGTGCATCCGGCGATCTCCGGCTGCGCGCGGAGCCACGCCGTGACCTGATCCCGATCGAAATCGGTCGCCTGCGTCCCATCGCCGGTGACGGTGCACGCCACGGCGCTGTCCCCGCGGGCGTCGCAGAGCAGGCCATTGGCGGCGATCATCTGCTCGAACGCGGCCTGCACAGCCGCGCGACGGTCGGCGCTCGTGTCGGCGGCGAAGGTGATCGTGAGATGAAAGCCGAGCGTCGGGCAGGGTGCGCTCATGCTGCGGTGCTTCGGGCCGGCGCGCCGCGATGGGCGTTGATCGCACGCTCGATGCGCCGGTCGGGGATCAGCCAGATCAGCGCGACTGCTACGTACAGCGCGTCGGAAATCGCCGGGTGAACGAACGCTGCCGGGATCGCGACGAGATAGAAGAGCGGTGAGAGCTTTCCCTTCAGATCGGGTCCGATCGCGCGGGCGAGGACGGAATCGCGACCCTCGCTGCGCAAGATCGCGCGCTGGAGGATCCAGTATGCGATCGCCGCCATCAGCAGCGTCACCCCATACGCCGCCGTCGGCGCCGACGCGAAATGATTCTCCCCCATCCATGCCGTGGTGAAGGGCACGAGCGAGAGCCAGAACAGCAAGTGCAGATTCGCCCAGAGGATGCCGCCATTCACCCGCCCCGTCACGTGGAGCATGTGGTGATGGTTGTTCCAGTAGATGCCGATGTAGATGAAGCTCAGCATGTAGCTGAGAAACACGGGGAGCAGCACCGCGAGCGCGGCGACCGTCGTTTCATGCGGCGCGCGCAGCTCGAGCACCATGATCGTTATGATGATCGCGAGCACCCCGTCGCTGAACGCCTCGAGCCGCGCCGTTCCCATCTCAGTGAGCTCGAGCTCTGGCGCGTGCGCGCGCTGCCCAGAAAACGTCAGGCACCGGCCAGCGTGTAGTCGAAGGTGTAGACGTGCTTGCCGCCGGTGATCTCGATCGTGAGTGTGCCGGCGATTCCCTCGAGCGCTCCACTTCCTGAATCGGGAACCACTGAAATGATCAGTTCGGGCGCACCACGCGTCATCGTTCCCGAATGCTGCAGCACGAAGCCGCCGACTTTTCCATGCAGCGTGCCGGTCACCCGCTCGATCGCGACGTAGCCCGCGGATCCCTTCACCGACGTCATCGCGCTCAACATCTCGACTCGGCTCGTCGCGGTGAGATCGCCGGCAAAGGTCTTGTCGATCGAGATGCGACCCAGCTGCACGCCGCCCGCATCGTCGTAGGGTGGCTGAGGGTGCATCACGACTTCGAATGTTCCAGTCGCACGCCCGCTCACGGCGCCGGCATCCGCAACGCGGCCTCGATCGCGCTCTCGGCGAGCGGCGCCATCACGCGATAGCCCGCCTCGTTCGGATGGACGCCGTCGTAGGTGAGCGCCGCCTTCATTCCCTGGCGCTCGTCGGACATCGGCGTGTGATAGTCGAGATACACCGCGCCGTGCGCCGCGGCGTAGTCGCGCATCCACGAATTGAGCGCGACGATCTTCTGCGCCGGCTGGAGCCCGGGTTTCCACGGATAGTCGTACACCGGCAGCACTGACGACAGCACCACGCGAATGTG
Organism: Gemmatimonadaceae bacterium; assembly: GCA_025936015.1. Classification (GTDB taxonomy): domain Bacteria; phylum Gemmatimonadota; class Gemmatimonadetes; order Gemmatimonadales; family Gemmatimonadaceae; genus JABFXC01. Next base: position 4,735 of record JAICUE010000081.1, on the reverse strand, counting down.
GTTCGCCTTCGCGATCTCGGCCATCGACGCGAGGTTGTCCTCGATCATCTCGAGCGTCGACGGTCCGGTGTTCCCGGCGATGTCGTTCGTCCCGGCGAGGATCACCACGACCTTCGGCTGCAGCGCGACAACGTCGGGATGGAAGCGAACCAGCATCTGCGGCGTCGTCTGCCCGCTGATGCCGCGACCGATGTACGGCTTTCCCGGGAACTCCGACGCGAAGTACTTCGCCCAGCCCTCGGTGATCGAGTTGCCGTAGAACACCACGCGATCCTCGCCAGCGGCTGGCCCCGCCAGCGCCGCGTTCGCCTCACGGTATCGCTCGAGGTACGCCCAGTCGTTGTGCAGGCGGACCTCCGCAGCGTTAGGCGCTGGCGACGCGGCCGGCGCGGCGACAGTGACTGGCGCAGGGCTCGTCGCTGGCGCCGGTGCGCATCCGGCAAGGATCGCGACACCGAGTGCCGCTCCCGCACTGGCGATGATCCGCAGCCGTCGGATCGGCGCGAGCACGCTCATGCGCGACGCCTCCCGCCGGCGGCGACGAGAAGCCCGAGCCCGATCACCAGCGCGGCGCCGCTGACCAACGGCGAGATCGGGAAGGTCTCCCGCTGCTGCACGGTCGCGCTGATCGGCCCGACGTGCACCGTATCGCGTCGCTTCGTGTAGGTGATCCCGCCCCATATCAAGCCGATGACGCCGAGGACGATGAGGATGATGCCGGCGATGCGCATGGGTCGCTCCGGTCAGAGGAAGTGCCGCCCGCGGTGCGCGACTCCGGGATAATGCGTCAGCGAGCGGCCTGGGATCAATGGTACGTCGCGGGCGAGTCAGCCCCCGTCGAGCCACACCATCGTGACGCGTTTTGCGCAGTCGAAACCCACCGAGCCGCCATTATGCAGGGCCGTGGAATCCACGTCCTCGGTGCGAAACGCGATGCCGGAGTACAGCGAGCTTATCTCCGTGACCCGCTGCGGATGTGCCTTCAGCTTCCCGAGCGTGTCGCGCGCCGCGGCGGCCAGCGCCGCGCTGTCGGCGGCGGTGAATGAGCAACTGCTATCGGCTTGCGCGTTAGGCACCGTCCGCCGCTCGCACCCGGCGAGGGCGACGATGCACACGGCGGCGCAGGTGCTCACACGCCGGATCGTGCGTCGTCGTGGCGAATGATGAGCCACGGCTACATCTCCCGGATGACGCGGCATGGATTCCCCGCCGCGACGACGCGTGCGGGCAGGTCGCGCACCACCACGCTCCCGGCGCCGACGATGGTGTCCTCGCCGATGCTCACCCCCGGGCAGACGATCACGCCACCGCCCAGCCAGCAACGCGACCCGATCGTGATAGGCCGGCCGAGCTCGGGGCCGGCGGCCCGCGTCGCGGCGTCGCGCGGATGGTCGGCGGTGAGCAACTGCACATTCGGTCCGAGCTGTGCCCCCGCCCCGATGACGATCGGCGCCGGGTCGAGAAAGACGGCGCCGAAGTTGACGAAGACCCCGGCACCGAGGCTGATCTGCGAACCATAATCGCAGTAGAATGGCGGTTCGATCCACGCGTCGTCGGCAACGGCGCCGAGCAACTCTCGAAGCAGTGTCAAACGGACGGCGGCGTCCCCAGGATCGCTGGCATTGAAGCGCGCCCACAGCCGGCGGGCCCGTACTCGCGCGGCGACCAGTTCAGGGTCGCTCGCGAGATACAAATCGCCACGCACCATCTTCGCGCGCTCGCTGATTCCTGTTCGTGGAACATCGTTCATGCAGCGCTGCCGGTCAGGGGACTGCCTAACGCGAAACATCTGTGCCGGCGGCGATTCCGTCCGGACGACCCTCCAGCATATCGTCGCGGCGGGCGGAAGGGGAGCCCGCGCTCGCGGCCGGCGCGGTTCGCGAATACCGATGACCTCGCGCTCGGCGAGGCCCGGCGGTATCGTGCAGAAGTGAGCGACGCGCTGCGAGGCCGCACCGTGCCGCTCCATTCCTCTTTCCAGAAGGAGGAACAATGCATCACGATCCGGCCGTTGAGCTGACATCCGCGGGCGCGCAGCGAGCCACCGCTGGCTTTCGCGAGCCCGACGATGTCGCTTCGCGAGGCAGCGTCGTCGTGATACCGGGCGACGGGCCCTCGCTGCACGCGGCGCTCGACAGTCTCGTCCGCCTCATCGAGGAGCAGCTCCCGGAGATGCACGCCTCGGTGCTGCTCCTGGCCGATGATGGTTGCACCCTGCGCCACGGCGCCGCGCCGAATCTTCCGCCTGGCTACTGCAAGCTGATCGACGGGGCGAAGATCGGCCCGGTCGCTGGATCGTGCGGCACCGCGGCCTGGCGAGCGCAGCAAGTGATCGTCACCGACATCGAGACCGATCCGCTCTGGGTCGCGTACAAGGAATTTGCGCTGCCGTTCGGCCTCCGCGCCTGCTGGTCCACGCCAATCATCGACGACGACCGCCAGGTCCTCGGGACGTTCGCGATGTACTACGAGAATCCGCGCGAGCCGGGTGCGCTCGAGCAGAGCCTCACCCGCACCGCGACCATGCTCGCCGGCAACATCATCGGCCGGGCGCGCACCGAACAGGCACTGCGAGCGAGCGAGGCGTTGATGCGCGCGGCGCGTGCCGAAGCCGAGAATGCGAACAAGACGAAATCCGAGTTTCTCGCGATGATGAGCCACGAGCTTCGCACCCCATTGAACGCGATTGGTGGCTATGCGACGCTCATGCTCGACGGCATCCCGGATCCGCCGACCGCGGGACAGCAGAACTTCCTTCGCCGGATCGTGAAAGGGCAGCAGCACCTGCTCGCGCTCATCGAGTCGGTGCTCACTCACGCGAAGCTCGACGCCGGGCGGATGACGTACCGCATGGAGACCATGCGCGTCGGCGAGCTGCTCGATGTGATCGAGACACTCTCTGCGCCACAGCGCGACGCGAAGCAGATCGCCTACGACTGCACGGCCTGCGACTCGAAACTCGTGGTCCGCGGCGATCGGCAGAAAGTCATCCAGATCCTGCTCAATCTCCTGTCGAACGCGGTCAAGTTCACTCCGGCGGGGGGCGGCATCACGGTGCGCACCGGCGTCCCCGCCGCGGGCCGCGCCCTGATCGGCGTCCGCGATACCGGAATCGGGATGACCGCCGAGCAGCTGGCGACGGTGTTCGAGCCGTTCGTGCAGTTCGAGAATCGCCTAACGCGCCCGGAGAAGGGCACTGGCCTCGGCATGCCGATCAGCCGCGATCTCGCGCGCGGGATGGGTGGCGACCTCACGGTCGAGAGCCAACCCGGCGCGGGCACCGAGTTTCTGCTGACCCTCCCCATCGACGACGCGGTTGCGTCGGCGGTGTGAGCGCGCGATCAGCCCCCGTGCTTGAAGAATTGCACCGCCTTTTCGTGCTTCTGCGCCGCTGCGCGCGTCTTGAACGTCCCGAGATTCCGACGCTTGCCAGTCTTCGGATTCTTCTTCCGCGAATAGAGACGGTATTCGCCCGACTTCAGCTTTCGAATCATCGTGTCCCTCCGGGTCTCCGACGAACCTCACGCTTTTTTTGCATGACGCGGACCGCCGCGCAGCCGGCTGACGTTCGGCACCCTCGACCGGCGTTCGGCATCGAGCACCGTCAGCCCTCGTCGTCTCCCGGCGCGAGGGCTTCCCGAGCCTCGGCGACTTCATCGGATGGCACCAGCACCTCGATCCCGCGGGCGCTACGCCCTTCGAAGCTCGGGCCGAAGAGCCCGACGAGATCGTTACCGCGCCGGATAGCGGTGATCCCGGCGGCGTCGAGCCGAGCGATCGCGATGTCGGCTTCGTAACCGGCGCCGTACGTCGCAACCGTCACCCAGCCGCGCTGCGCGTCACTCACCTTCCCCACCCGACGCGTCAGCCATCAGGCGTCCTTGTTCTTCTCGTCCCATAACTTCGGCTCCCACAGCTCCACCTTGTTGCCGTCCGGGTCCATGATCCAGGCGAACTTGCCGTTCTCGTGCGATTCCGGTCCCTGGACGATCGCAACGCCCGCGGCACGAAGCTGATCGAGCAGCTCACCGAGGTTGTCGACTCGGTAGTTGATCATGAACGACGACGTGCTCGGGCTGAACCACGTGCTGTCCTTCGCCGCGACATGCCACACCGTGAGTCCTCGATCCTCGGCCGTGTCGTTCGGCCACCGGAGGATCGCCCCGCCGAAGTCTTCCAATGGCAGCCCGAGGTTCTTCCGGTACCATTCGGCGAGCGCGGTATTGTCGCCCGCGGTCTTGAAGAACACGCCGCCGATTCCGGTAATCTTCGCCATCGTTATTCTCCCTTGTGGCCCGTCGCCTAACGCGACCTACGCCTCGGTGACGTCGAACAGGTACATCTGGACATCCTCATCTTCGGGCGCGAGCACGCGCCGGTCGGCGGCGCAGGCTTGCCCCTCCGGCGTCGCGAACGCGCGGCGGAGTGAAGCCATGTCATCGAAATAGAGGATCCCGATGAGGTACGGTTCCGGATCGCCGGCGGGAGTGAGGATCGGCCGCCGGCTCACCTCGTACTTCCGCAGCCCCGGAAGCCGCTTCGCGAGCGGGATGTGCACGTCGTGGTAGTGCGCGTCGAACGCCACCGGGTCCTTCGGCGTCCGGTAGATGACGACCATTCTTGCCATTATTCTCTCACGGAGTGGCGCCGCTGCCTAACGTTGAGCATGGCGGCAGGCGAGCCCAAATAAGCACGCACGGCCATGCCGTCGCAATCCCGGATACACCCTGATGCG
>JAICUE010000492.1 GCA_025936015.1 Gemmatimonadaceae bacterium | reverse complement strand
GACTATCAAGGCAGTGTCGACTCTCGACTATCAAGGCAGTGTCGACTCTCGACTATCAAGGCAGTGTCGACTCTCGACTATCAAGGCAGTGTCGACTCTCGACTATCAAGGCAGTGTCGACTCTCGACTCTCGCCCTCAGTCTTTGTAAGGGTCATGCTCGTCCGCTCCCGCCATCACGACGATCAGCGGCTTCAACGTGTGCAGCACCTCGATCGTCTCGCCTTGCGCAGAAAGAACGTCAGGCAGCCGCCGGTAAGCGTGTGGCGCCTCGTCCAGCCCCCCACCGCGCAGTATCACCCCTTCGCGTGCAATCCACGCGTCGAGCATCTCCTGGCTCACCAGCCCCGGCGCCACGACCCGAGCGCGAGCTCCCCACCCTTTCACCTTCCCTCGCGCCTGCGTCCGCGACATGACTCGCCCGGCGCCATGGACGGTCGAGTACAACGCGTCTGCCTGACGATCGCTCGCCGCCGCTCCGCGCAGGATCACTGACTGGTCGCCCATCGAGCCGCCGACGAATCCGAGCTGTCCCGGGAACGCGGGCGTCGCTCCCTTGCGGACCACCACCAGCTCTTCGCCGTCGTGCTCTTCCTTCCAGGCGAAGTTGTGATGGTTGTGCACCAGCTCCTGTTCGCGGCCACCGAGAATGTCGACCACCTTGCGCGCGACGTACTCGCGGCCGGCGTAGGCGTACTCGCCGGCGAGCGACATCAACGCCCAGTACGCCGCGCCCTGCTCGGCGTTCAGCGAGAGCAGCGTCTCCTTCTCCTTGACGCGCGTCCCCCACTTCTCGCCCTGGCCTAACGCGAGGAAGCCGGAGGCGATGCTGTGGCCGAAGCCGCGTGAGCCGAAGTGGACGCCCACCCAGATCGCGCCCGTCTCGTCGGCGAACACGTCGACGTAATGATTGCCGCTGCCGACTGTGCCTAGCTGGTTGCGCGCCTTGCGCTTGAGCGAGTCGCTCTCGTGCTTGCCGGCGACCTCGCGGAGCGCGTCCCATCCCGGCGCCGAGAAGAGCGGATGATTCACCGGCGCGTCGTCGGCTTCGTTGCGGCGGCCGATGCCGAAGCTGACGGTGCGGGCGATCTCGTCGGCGACGTCCTTGGCCTTGTTCGTCCAGTCGTCGCCTAACGTGAGGTCGGTGCGGATCGCGGCGTTGCCGCAGGCGATGTCGAAGCCGACGCCGACGACGCTGACCTTGTCGCGGTAGGCGGCGACCCCGCCGACGGGCATGATGTAGCCGAGGTGGCCGTCGGCCATGATCGCGGCCTTCTCGGCGTGGACCGCGACCGCGCGGAGCTGCTGCAGTGTCTTCTCGTCGTGCGATCCGAAGACGGCGGTGATCTTGTTCGGAGCGTCGGTGACGTCAGCCATGGGTCGGCAGGTTGCATGTGGTGGGCCGCGGCCGCGCGTTAGGCGAGCCCGACGTTGGGCGGGGCGCGCGGACTTCGAGTTGCAGGGTGCTCCGTACCCGGCTGGCGGCTGTCGCCAGGTTGTGCCCTTCATTCCAATCAAGGAGATGTCATGCGCCTCATCACTGCACTTATCATCGCGGCTGTCGTGGCTGCGCCTGTTGGCGCCCAGCAGGTCGCGAACCGCGCATGGACTTTGTCCGCGGGTCCGATGGGATTCGATGGCAGCGGGACCGGATCGACGACGGTGTACGGGCTCAGCGCGTCGCAGACGCTGCCCTGGCGCTGGTTCGCAGTGGAAGGTTCACTCGGCTATGCGGGAATGGACGAGCAGTTCAGCGGTTCGCTGACTCATCTCGGAATCGCCGAGCTTCAGGCGCAGGTGCAATATCCGGCGCGGCTCATCCGTCCCTACATCGGGATCGGCGGTGGATTCATCCACTACTTCACCGAGGCAGGCGGGCGGCGCGCGACCGAGCCGTCGGTGGCGCTGAGTGCGGGCCTCCGCGCAGCGCTGACTGACTCGTGGGGGTTGCAGGTCGACGGCCGCGTCCGTGGTTGGGAATTCGCTCACGCGACCGACTGGGCGGTGAACACGACGGACCAAGTCACCGTAGGGATTTCGCGCCGTTTCTAGGCCGCCTTCGCGCCAGTACAGAGACAGGTGCTGGCACTTTGCCGGACATTGGCGTCGGGTGCAGCGCCCGTTGTTTCGCTGATTCCCGCGGGAAAACGGTGGCGTGGATCACAGGATCTGCTTAGGTTAGTGCCCAGTCCGGTGGCGAGGGCAGTGCCCTCCCGCCTAACGGCACTCGTCGACGACGATGAGGCGTGAGCACCACGCAGCTTCCAGCGTCGTACCGCCGAT
>JAICUE010000414.1 GCA_025936015.1 Gemmatimonadaceae bacterium | reverse complement strand
TCGACGCTCGGATCGCGGCCGCGGAATGCGCGATACATGTCGGCTGCGTCCTCTGTCCCGCCGCGCGAGAGGATCATGTCGCGGAATCGCTGGCCGTTGGCGCGGGTCATTCCGCCGTGCTCGACGAACCACTGATAGGCATCGTCGTCGAGGACTTCGCTCCAGAGATACGAGTAGTAGCCGGCCGCGTAGCCGCCGCCCCAGATGTGATTGAAGTAGGTGGTGCGGTAGCGCGGCGGGATGACGGGGTTGTCGACATGGAAGCGCTTGAGCGCGGCGGTCTCGAATGAATCGACGTTCTGCTGCGGCGCGCTGGCCGGGAGATCGTGCCAGGCGAGATCGAGCAACGATGCCGCAAGATACTCGGTCGTCGCGAAGCCCTGGTTGAAGGTGCGCGAGCGCTTGATCTTGTCGAGCAGCGCCTGCGGCATCGGCGCACCAGTCTGGTAGTGCTTCGCGTAGTTCGCGAACACGCGCGGCTCGAATGCCCAGTGCTCGTTGAACTGCGAGGGGAACTCGACGAAGTCGCGTGGCACCGAGGTTCCGCTCAGTCGCGGGTAGCGCGAGTTGGAGAACATGCCGTGCAGCGCGTGGCCGAACTCGTGGAACATCGTCGTCACGTCGTCCGAGGTGAGGAGCGCGGGCTGTCCGGCCGCAGGCTTCTCGAAGTTCGCGACGTTGAACACGACCGGGCGCGTGCCTAACAGCGACGACTGGCTGACGAATGCATCCATCCACGCGCCGCCGCCCTTGTTGTCGCGCTTGAAGTAATCGCAGTAGAAGAGCGCCATCGACTTGCCGTCGGCGTCGAACACCTCGAACACCCGAACGTCAGGCTGGTAGACGGGGATGTCCTTTCGCTCCTTGAACGTCAGGCCATACATCTGATTCGCCGCGTAGAAGACGCCGTTCTTCAGCACGCTGTCGAGAAGGAAGTACGGCTTGATCTGCGACTCGTCGAGATCGTACTGCGCCTTGCGCACCTGCTCGGCGTAGTACTGCCAGTCCCACGGCGCGAGCGTGAAGCCGCCGTGCTGCTGGTCGATCAGCTTCTGCATGTCGGCCGCTTCGACGCCGGCGCGCGCGGTCGCCGCGGGAACCAGATCATTGAGCAGCTTGAGCGCGGTCTCCGGGGTCTTCGCCATCTTGTCGGCGAGGGTGTACGCCGCGAAGGTCGGATAGCCGAGGAGCTGCGCGCGCTCGGCGCGGAGCTGCGCGAGCCGGCTGATGACGGCACGCGTGTCGTTGCTGTCGCCGTGATCGGCGCGATGGATCGAGGATTCGAAGAGCCGCTGGCGGACGGCGCGATTCGCCAGCGACACCTGCGCCGGTTGCTGCGTGGTGTTCTGGAGCGGGATGAGGAACTTGCCCGCGAGCCCGCGCGAGCTCGCTGCTTCGGCGGCGGTCGCGATGTCCGCGTCGCTCAGGCCGGCGAGGTCGCTCTTGTCGTCGACGACGAGCGCGCCCGCCTTGGTGGCGGCGAGCAGCTTGTTGCCGAAGTCCGTCTGCAGCTTCGCCTGCTCCTGGTTGAGCGCGCGCATCTTCGTCTTGTCGCTCTCGGAGAGCTGCGCACCAGCGCGAACGAAGTCGCGATAGTAGCGCTCGACGAGAACGACCTGCTCAGGATCCAGCCCCGATGATTTGCGCGCGTCGTAGATCTGCTTCACGCGCTGGAAGAGCCTATCGTTGAGGTAGATCGCATCGTTCAACGCCGCGAGCTTCGGCGATTCGATCTCCTCGACCTTCTGCAGCGCGTCGTTCTTGTTGGACGACGTGATGGCGAAGAAGACCGCCGACACCCGGTTGAGGAGCTGGCCGGAGCGCTCCATTGCGACGATGGTGTTGTCGAAGGTAGGCGCCGCCGACTGATTGGCGATCGAGTCGATCTCGGCCAGGTTCTGGCGAATCCCTTCCTCGATCGCCGGCTGGTAGTCGGAGTCGTGGATCTTGTCGAACTGCGGCGCCTGGTAGAGCAGGGGACTCGGATGCGCGAACGGGTTGTCGGGGCTGAGCGACGATACGACGACGGTCGCGTTAGGCGCGGCGCTCGGGGTGACGGTGCTGCGGGGGTGCACGCACGACGCGACGAGGAGCAGCGGCGCGGGGAGCGTCAGGCGAATTCTGTGCATGGTAGAGGCGCTGAAGGTCTGCGTCACTGGGACAATGCGCGCCGGCGGCTTGGGAGCCCGGCGCATGATGTAACATCGTTCGCGGACTCGGTTACCGCCATCGACGAGGGTGATCGCGGTACCGAACGCGGAGATCCACCGGTGCGCCCCGGAGGCTTCGCCCTTACGCGGGTCGCGCCATTCGGCGAAAACGCTTCACGAGAGCTCTTCGGCCAGCGCGACGATGATCGCGCCGGGGCCTCGCATGTAGCAGAGCCGGTACATGTTCTCGTACTGGACGATCTCGCCGATGAGGGTGCCGCCGTGGGGCTGCAGCCGAGCGACGGTATCGTCGACGTCGTCGACGGTGAACATGATGCTGCGAAGACCGAGCGCGTTAGGCGGTGCGACCGCTGGCTGGAGGTCGACGAGCTTCGGATTGCGGAATCGCGTCAGCTCGAGCTTCCCGTGGCCATCGGGGGTGTTCATCATCACGATGTCCACCTGCACACCTTCAATCCCGTTGATGCGGTCCACCCACGCGCCCTCGATCGGGGCACGGCCTTCGATCGCCATGCCGAGTGCGGTGAAGAAGGCGATGGCGGGTTCGAGGTGCTCGACGACGACGACGACGTGGTCCAGTCGCTTGATGGTCATGAGCCAGTATAGCAGGGGCAGCTACTGCGCGACGCCAATCAACCGGGGGCAGAAGTCGCGGGGATGAAGGCTCTACGGCGACAAGGGAGGGCGAGAGTCGAGAGTCGACGCTGCCTTGATAGTCGAGAGTCGAAACCGCCTTGATAGTCGAGAGTCGAAACCGCCTTGATAGTCGAGAGTCGACGCAGCCTGATAGTCGAGAGTCGGAAGTCCGAGAGTCGACGCTGCCCGCTCCGCGGGGTTGTTCCGTTTTGACTTGCCGCCCTTCTC
>JAICUE010000470.1 GCA_025936015.1 Gemmatimonadaceae bacterium | reverse complement strand
TGACCGCGACGGGCGCCGCCCGGGATTCACTCACCTTTCTCGCGCTTTCCCTGAACGGGGACGGCGAGCCGATCGCGGTCGCGAATACAGATCCGGCAACGCGTCTCTTCCTCGGCGACGTCACACCCGCAGCGCCAGCGGGAACGTCGGAGTCGGGAACCGAAGCCCAGCGAGCTGCGATGATGCGCGATGTGCGGCTCTTCGTGCGCCCGTACCCCGTCGGGCTGCTGGTCGGCGGCGTCGGCCCGGTGGTCGCGAACGACGCGTATGCCAGCCCATCAGTGTGGGAGGCGTTCGTCCGCGATCCGTATCACGGGCCGCGGGTCGTCTGGGGACGGGAGATCAATCTGTTCCTCCTCGGTGCAACGAATCGCCTCGCCGAGAGCAGCAGCGCCGACCGCGCCGAACTGCGCGCAGCGATCGACAGCGTCCGCGCCGCGGTCGAAGCATCCGGGTTCCACAGCGAGCTATGGAGCTACGAGGTCCGGGACGGCCGCGTGGTGCCGGTTCGCTACGGCACGAGCGCGGACGTCCAGCTCTGGAGCACGACCGGACTCGCGGTCGAGTACGCGTTGTCGAAGCTGGAGCGTTAGGCAGCCCCACCGGCCGGGAGCGGACCCGCCGGATGCATCGATACCAGCTCGGCGAGATGATGGTGTGCCCGCTCGACGATCTCGTCCATCGACGGAGTCGACGCCAGCATCCGTTCGGCGAACTCGCGAATCTCGGCGGTGGTCGGGATGTGCAGGTGCGGGAGCTCGGCCATGATCTCGGCGGCCAGCTGGCGCGCGACCTTCTCGACCACCGCCCTGCCTAACCGTCGCTCGTTGCTGACGACTTCGGCCGGCGGCGCGCCGAGCTCGGAGACGAGACGGAGCCAGGACAGCGCGGTGAGCGCGTAGAAGGTCGGGTCGAACTCGTACCAGCGGAAGCCCTGCCGGGTGGAGCGCTGATAGGCGTGGTGATTGTTGTGCCAGCCTTCCCCGAGCGTTATGACGGCGAGCCACCAGTTGTTGCGCGAGTCGTCACCGGTGACGTAGCGCTGGTTGCCGTGGACGTGGGCGAGCGAGTTGATGAAGAACGTCCCGTGGTAGAGCAGCACCGTGCTCCAGACGAAGCCGACGACGAGGGCGGTCCAGCCGCCTAACGCGAAGCAGGCGACGCCAAGGATCGTGGCCGGCAAGTACGGGTGCCGGTCGAGCCAGACGAGCTCCGGATACTTCGTCAGGTCGGGGACCGCCGAGAGGTCGCTGACGTCGTTGCCGCGATTGAACACCCAGCCGACGTGCGAGTAGAGGAAGCCGCGCTGCCGCGGCGAATGGATGTCCTGGTCGGTGTCGGAGTGCCGGTGATGGTGACGGTGCATCGCCGCCCACCAGAGTATCCCGCGCTGCGCCGAGCTCTGAGCGAGAAACGCGAGGAGGAACTGTCCGACGCGGCTCGTCTTGAAGGTCCGGTGCGAAAAATAGCGGTGATAGCCGGCGGTGACGCCGAACATTCGCGCGACGTAGAGCGCGACGCAGAGGATCAGCGCGTTGCGCGTGACGCCGGTGAAGAATGCGGCCAGCATCGCGAGGTGGACGAGCAGGAATGGAATCGCCTGCGGATAGATGATGTCTTCGTGGAACTCTGCGTCATCGGCGGCGCTCGCCGGCGAAGGCGTCAGCTGGGACGTCATATGAAAGCTCGTGAATGTGCGAGAGAGAAACTCCGGCGAGGCCAGCGCGCGTCAGGCAGGGATCGACGCGGGAGCGCGGACCAGCGCGGCGAGGGTCGTCATCGACCGCTCGACGTCGAACTGTTTCGGGTCCATCACCACCTGGAGCGCGCACCCCTCGACGAAGCCCGCTGCAACCGACGCCAGCCCTTCCGCGCTCATTCGTGCGTAGCGCTCGGGATCGCTGTCGACGAGTGCGCGCGCGAGCGGGACGAATGCATCGCGATAGCGGTCGAGCGCGCGGCGGATCTTGCGGCGGATCGCCGGGTGCCTGGTGCCGAGCACCCAGTAATCGAAGAAGAGCTCGACGCGCTCGCGCTGCCGCGGAAGCCATTCGACGTCGCGGCGGATCGCGAGCATCATCCGCGCGGCCGGGTCGGTGACGTCGGCGAGCCGGTCAGGGGTGTCGCCGGCGACGATGGTGTGGGCGAGCAGCCAGTCGAGGAGCGCGACCAGCAGCTTGTCCACCGACTCGAAGTAGAAGAAAACCAGCCCGGGGCTCACGGCCGCCTCTGCGGCGACGGCGCGAGCGGTGACCGCACCAAGCCGTTCTCGCGCGGCGACCTGAAAGGCCGCGTGCAGGATCGCCTCGCGCCGCTCCTCTTCGGGAGCCCTACGCCCGGGCATATGGGCCGTGTACCGCGTTATTGAGCACGTGGTCAATATACGCCGAAGTTATTGATCGTGCAATCAATAACGATCGAGCCGGGCGCGAGGTCACGGCGGCGGGCAGGAAGACGAAAGGCGGTCCGCATGTACGGACCGCCTTC
>JAICUE010000538.1 GCA_025936015.1 Gemmatimonadaceae bacterium | reverse complement strand
GGGCGAAGATCGCGCGGGCGACGACGTCGCGCGGCGCGAGCTCGGCGAGCTTGTGCTTCTTCACCATGAAGCGCTCGCCCTCTTCGTTGACGAGCGTCGCGCCTTCGCCGCGCACCGCTTCCGAGATGAGCGCGAGCGGATTCTCGGGGGTGTCGAGCGCGGTCGGGTGGAACTGGACGAACTCCATGTCGCTCAACGTCACGTCGGCGCGATGGGCGATCGCGAAGCCGTCGCCGGTCGCGACGACGGGATTCGTCGTGTGCTGAAAGAGCTGGCCGCAGCCGCCCGTCGCGAGCACCGTCGCGTCGGCGATGATCTCGGTCGCGCGGCCGGCGACGCTGGCACGCGCACCGATGCAGCGGCCGTCGTGGATGATCAAATCGAGGACGCGCGTTTTCTCGAGGACGCGAATCCGTTCGCTCTCCTGGACCTTCGCGATCAGTGTCCGCGCGACCTCGGCGCCGGTCTGGTCGCCGTGCGCGTGGACAATGCGGTTCGTCGAGTGTGCCGCTTCGCGCCCGAGCTTGAAGTCGCCACCGGCAGCGAGATCGAAGTCCGCACCGGCAGTGTAGAGATCGCGCACTCGATCCGGCCCCTCGGTGACGAGCACCGTGACCGCGGCGGCATCGGCGAGCGCGGCGCCGGCAGCGAGGGTGTCTCGGCGATGGAGCGCCGGCGAGTCGCCGGCGCCGAGTGCGGCGGCGATCCCGCCCTGCGCGTACGCGGTCGCGCTGTCGAAGAGCGAGCGCTTGGTCAGGACCATGACGTCGCCATGTTCAGAGGCGCGCCATGCGGTGTGCAGCCCGGCCACGCCACTGCCGACGACGAGGAACCTGGTTCGAATGCGTTCCGGCATGTGACCCAAATCAACGGTCGTGACAGCGGTAATGAAAGTGGAAGGAATCCCGACATTCCGCGCCTTGCCGGGCGGTAACACCATCGCGAGCTTTCTCCCGTGCGAAAACCGCTCATCCTTGCCGGCGCGCTGCTGCTCGCCCACATCGCGCTGCTCACCATCCATCCGAGCGGGTCCGCGCAGCCTGCCGCGAGCGAAGGGCTCGACGTCGGCATCGTCTTCGACGTCGGCGGGCGCGGCGACAAGTCGTTCAACGACGGCGCATTCCTCGGCGGCGAACGCGCGGAGAAGGAGCTCGGTGCTCGCGTCCACTTCATCGAGCCAGGCGAAGGCTCGGACCGTGAGGCAGGGCTGCGCCTGCTCGCCGCCGAGCACATGGATCTGGTCATCGGCGTCGGCTTCATCTTCACGGATGACCTGACGGCGCTGGCGAAGGAATACCCGAACGTGAAGTTCGCGGGCGTGGACTACGCGCTGGCGACCGACTCGACGGGCGCGGTGATTCCGCCGCCGCCGAATCTCGCCGCCCTCAAGTTCCGCGAGGAGCAGGGCTCGTTTCTCGTCGGCGCACTCGCCGCGCTCGTCGGAAAATCGAAGCGCGTCGGCTTCATCGGCGGGATGGACATCCCGCTGATTCACAAGTTCGAGGCCGGCTATCGCGCCGGGGTGAAGCAGGTGTGTCCCGATTGCACCGTCGTCGCGCAGTATGCGGGCGTGACGCCGGAAGCGTTCCGCAACCCGGGACGCGGGAAGGAGCTCGCGCTCGCGCAGTACCAGAGCGGAGTGAACGTCATCTTCCATGCGTCCGGCTCGACGGGCCTCGGCGTCTTCGAGGCAGCGCGCCAGACGGGCAAGCTGGCGATCGGCGTCGACGCGGATCAATACCAGGAAGCGCCCGGCTTCATCCTGACCTCGATGGTGAAGGGAGTGGACGCAGCGGTGTTCGACGCGATCAAGCGAGTGAAGGACGGCAACT
>JAICUE010000158.1 GCA_025936015.1 Gemmatimonadaceae bacterium | reverse complement strand
GCGGTGAAGTCGAAGGACAACCGATCCTATCGCTACGATCGCGCGCTCGCGCTCTACCAGATCGCGCAATACGACACCGCGGCCAACGAGCTCCAGCTGCTGATCGACGACATGAAGAAGCGCGAGGAGAAGAAGCTGGTCCGCGCCTACGAGTCGAAGCAGATGTACGAGTTCGGGATCGCGATCGTGATGCTGGCAAAGGGTGACACCGCCGCGGCCCGCGACGCGTTAGGCAAGGCGCTGACCGAGGACCTGTCGTTCGCGCCGGCGCACATCCAGTTGGCGCGCCTCTCGGCGCTTTCCGGCGACACGGCGACCGCGATCCAGGAGCTCAGCCAGGTGGTCGAGATCGACAGCACCAATGTCACCGCGCAGGTCGAGCTTGGCGTCCACCTCATGATGCAGAACCGGACGGACGAGGCGGAAGCGCACCTGCGGACGGCGATCGCGCTCGAGCCGTATTACGCGCAGCCGTACTTCCCGCTCGCGTACATCCTCGAGTACGAGGAGAAGTACGCCGACGCGGCGAAGATGTACCTCGCGTTCGCCGCTCGCGCGCCGCGGATGGATGAGCAGCGCGCGGCGGTGGCTCGCGCCCATGCGGCCGAACTGCTGCAGAAGCCAGCAGGTGGAGGGGGCCAGTGAGCGTGCGGGTGGCAGGGGCAGTGCGCAGCTTCGCGTTAGGCGCGACACTGGCGCTGGTGACATCGCCGGCGGTCGTGCAATCGCAGGCCGCGGGATCGTCAGGCAGCATCGCGCGCCCGCGGACGACGTACGAAGACCTGCAGATGCTGAGCGGCGTGCTGAACCAGCTGCGGGTGAACCACCCCGACTCGCTCGACACGCACGTGCTGTTGATGGCGGCGATCGAGGGGATGGTCGAGGCGGCCGATCCGCATTCGTACGTCATAACGGCGACGCGGATGGATCCCGAGCGCGAGAAGGCGATGCGGGAGCACAAGCTGTTCCCGGTCGGGATCAACTTCGAGTACTACAGCGGCGCACCGGTCGTACTCGGCCTCACTCCGGGATCGCAGGCAGCACGGCAGGACATCCTTCCCGGCGACGAGCTGATCGCGATCGACGGCAAGGCGGTCGCGGCAACGAGCACCTTCGAGCTGGACATGGCGCTGGCAGGGCCGAAAGGAAGCATGACGTCGCTCGTGTTCGAGCGTGAACGAGAGGACGGCAGCGTGGTCCAGCTGACGCGCGAGGTGAAGCGCGAGCACCTCGGCGAGGAGACGGCGGTTCCGGCCGCGTTCATGCTCCGCCCGACGGTCGGCTATGTCCGGATCACGACGTTCAGCAACGATCACGTCGCCGACGACGTCGACAAGGCGTTAGGCACTCTCGAGAAGCAGGGGATGACGAGCCTCGTGCTCGACCTCCGCGACAACCCGGGCGGCCAGGTGGACCAGGCCGCCGACGTCGCCGGCGATTTTTTGCCGAAGGGTGCGGTGGTGTATTCGTCCGAGGGCCGCAAGGCCGATGTCGCGAAGACGGAGAAGGTGTCGCGCTCGCTCTTTGGCTCACAGCGCAAGTATCCGATCGTCGCGATGGTGAACGACGGCACGGCCAGCGCGGCGGAGCTCGTCGCCGGTGCGCTGCAGGATCACGACCGCGCACTGATCTGGGGACGGCCGACGTTCGGGAAGTCGCTGCTGATGCAGGGATTCCCGCTGCCTGACGGTTCGGAGTTCGTGATGGTGATCGGCCACCTGAAGACACCGTGCGGCCGGGTGATCCAGCGCGATTATCACTCGATCACGCGCCACGACTACTACCGCCAGGCGCGCGCGGTGCGCGACACGATCGGACAGCCATCGTGCAAGACCGATCACGGCCGCACGGTCTACGGCGGCGGCGGGATCTATCCCGACGTGCGCTCGGCGTCGCGCGCTCCGCTGCCGCTCTGGGTGGGACAGCTCGGCGAAGGCGCGATCGCGCTGCGCTGGGCCGGTGCGCATGTGAGCGCAGCTCCGAGCGAGTATGCGAGCCTCGACGCGCTGGCGGCAGCGGGACCGCTGCCTGCGGCGACGCTGGCTGATTTCCGGACCTACGCAGCCGCGCAGGGGGTGACCGTTCCCGCGGGTTCGGACGCGGACGGATTGCTCAACCGGATCCTGCTGCCGCGAATCGCCGACGCGAAGTGGGGAGACGAAGGCTTCTACCGGATGCGGGCGCTGCTGGACGGCGAGGTCGCGGCAGCGGTGGATGCGATGCCGAAGGCCGCGGCGCTGGGGGGTGGCTCGAGCCATTAGCTTTCGTGGATGCCACGAGCCGATTTGCTGGAGACGTTCGAGAATCCGTACCGCGATCGCGAGTACGAGATCCACATGATCTGCGACGAGTTCACGTCGCTCTGCCCGTTAGGCGGGATCGAGACCGATGCCGCGGAGCTGGCGCTGCTGAAGGGGGGCGCGCCCGACTTCGGGATCATCCGGATCACCTACGTGCCGGCGGCGAAGTGTCTCGAGCTGAAGAGCCTCAAGCTCTATCTCTGGAGCTTTCGCAACGACGGAATCTTCTACGAGCGGGCAGTGAACCGGATCCTCGACGACCTCGTCGCGGCGTGCCAACCCGCGCGGCTGGAGGTCGTCGGGGATTTCAATGTGCGGGGCGGGATCAAGTCGGTGATCACGGCGCGGCACGCGGCGCGGACGTAAGCCCGCGCCGGCGGCTTTCGCTGCCTAACGCGTCAGGTCGCCGCAGGCGACGATCGTCCCCATGTCGGTCGGCGAGGCGTGGACGTTGACGTGATAGCGCTGGGTCTGGTCGAGGGTGATCGGGATGGTCGTGGTGACGGCGGCAGTACCGTCGCCGCTCGTGCCGAGGGCGGTGTAGAGCGACCCATTCCCGACGATCGGGGTCATGCCGTCAGAGCAGCTGCCGGTGTGAATGTGCCACGGGTAGGTCGCTCCCGGAGTGCCGCCGGAGATCTGCACCTCGACGGTCTCCTGGCCGGCGTTCATCGAATGGACCATCGCCGTCCCGTGCACGGTCGAGCCATTCATCGCGGCGAGGTTGGCCGAGTAGTGAACCATGCCCGCCATGTCAGCGGAGCTACTGGCGGATGGCGCGGGCGTCTCCCCGCTGGTGCCGGCGGTCGTGTAGGTCGGAGCGCAGCCAGCGGCAGCGGCGAGGGCGAGCGTGGGGAGGATGAAGTGCAGGCGCATGGTCGGGTCCGTGGGTTGTCGGGCGAGCTGTGGATTGTGAACGGTTCGCCGATTACAGCGGCAGGGTATGGGCCACACGCCGGTTTGCGGAGCGATTGCGGTTGAAGCGCACGTGCGGCGGGGTTTATATTGGGAGACTGCGGCCAGGTAGCTCAGTTGGTAGAGCAGCGGACTGAAAATCCGCGTGTCGGCGGTTCGATTCCGTCCCTGGCCACCTTGCAGGACAACAACTTACGGGACTTCACGCGAACGGGCGCGACGGCATGTCGAGGACATGCCTCGCGCCCTGTCTGTTTCCGCCCATTCAGCATCCCGTCGGTGCGTCAGGCAGGATGCGCGTTGCGCTACTCCGCCCGCAATGCCTCCATCGGTTCCACTCGCAGCGCGCGTCGCGTCGGCACGATGCAGGCGAGGAGGCAGACGCAGAGTATGATCGCCGCGTACGCGACGAACAGCCCGACACCCGCCGCTGACACGTTTCCGCTGCCCATCTGCAGGAAGAGGAGCGCGCCGAGCGCGCTGCCTAACGCGACACCGATGCTGACCTGCGTCAGCGGTCGCCTGAAGATGGAGGCGACCATGCTGCGCGCACTCGCGCCGAGTGCGACCCTGATACCGATCTCGCGAGTTCGCCGCGCGACGGTGAAGGACATCACCGCATAGATGCCCGCCAGCGAGAGCAGCAACGCGATCGCTGTCAGCAGCTCGGTAATGTGGATCCAGAGTCCGATGAACCAGAGCACTTCATTGGACACCTGGTCCACGCGCTGGATCTCCGACAGCCGGAGGGCAGGATCCACCGCCGCGGCGATCGCGCGAACGCGCGGCACCAGCGACATCGGATCACCCTTGGCATGCACCGCCATGTAGAGCGGGCCGCTGCTGTCCATCGCGAGCGGGAAGTAGATCCCGGGATCGCGATCGCGATGCGCCGGGTACGTCATGCCGAGCTCCTTCACGACGCCGACGATCTGGAACCACGGCTCCGGCTCTTTCGCCGCGCCGTCCTGCGACCTCGAAGGCACCGCGAAGCGCAGCCGCTGGCCAACTGCGTTGCGACCATGGAGCACCTGCCTGACGAACACCTCATCGACGATCGCCACCTTGGCACGCGATGCGGCGTCGCTGCTGTTGAACGCGCGGCCGGCGAGGATCGGCGCTTCGAGCACGTCGAAGTAGTCGGGTTCCACGGCCGCGAGGCTCACCTCGCGCAGCGACGAGTCACGCGACGCGGATGATGCCGACGGCTGCGCCGGCAACGACGGAGACAGACCGTCGACCTCGACGTAACCCTGGTGGTGATACATCCGCGGCAGCCGGTCGGCGAAGGTGACTCCCGCAACGCCCGGCTCATCGGCCAATCGGCGGTGCAGCTCCTCGAGCGCGGCGGCGTAGCGCGCGCTGTGTGCTGCGGCAACCTCTGCGCTGTTCGCGCCGGCACCGGCATCGAGCTGCAGGCCGACCGCGAGATACTGGTCGGCGCGGAAGCCGACGTTGTATGCCTCGATGCGCCACAGCTCGCGCTGCTCGATGAACGCGACCGCGGGGAACGCGGCAGTCACCGCGACCTGCGCGATGATGACCACCGTCCACACGCCGCCGAAGCGCAGTCCCGCACCCGCGGTGCCGTTCCGAAGTCGCGCGCCGAGTCCGTGGGTGACCTTGAGCCCGGGCAGGACTCCCGCGATCGCGGCGCCGAGCACGCTGAGCGCGATGGCATAGAGCACAGTCGCTACCGAGAGGTGAGGATCGTACCAGAAGGGGAGCATGTCGTAGTCGCTCTTCAGGTACTGGTGTCCCCAACGCTCGATGGTGAAGCCGGCCGCGGCGAGTCCGACCAACGCTGCCACGCCGCCGAGGACGAGCGCTTCAGCGAACAGCTGCGCGACGATCCGGCGGCGGCTGGCGCCTAACGCGCTCCGTACAACCAGCTCGGTCTCGCGCGAGGCAGCGCGCGCGAACAGCAGGAGCGCGACGTTGCTGCAGACGAGGGCGAGCAGCAGCACCGCGAACACGGGGATCGAGAGCATCAACACCATGTCCTGCGGATTCGGCTCCATGAACAGCGTCGTGTACGGCTTGACCTGCGGCAGCAGGTGCGCGTGCGTCGCCGG
Organism: Gemmatimonadaceae bacterium; assembly: GCA_025936015.1. Lineage (GTDB taxonomy): Bacteria > Gemmatimonadota > Gemmatimonadetes > Gemmatimonadales > Gemmatimonadaceae > JABFXC01. The sequence continues at coordinate 1,038 of JAICUE010000158.1, read as the reverse complement.
CAGCTCGCTTGCCTCACGCCGCCCAAGCGCCGCGAGCTCCGTCTGGGCAGTGCGGATCGACGCGCCCGGCGCGAGGCGGCCGAAGACGGTGATCGCCGGTCCCTCACGCGGCGCCTGGTCGGCGACGTCCGGATTGAACGGCAGCCAGAGCTCGTGCGCGACCGGAAAGGCGAAACCGTCAGGCATGACGCCGACGACGGTTGCGTAGCCATCCCCGATACGAATGCTGCGACCGACGATGTCGGGGCGGCTGTTGAATCGCGTCCGCCAGAGGTCGTAGCCGAGCACCACCACCGGCGGTGCGCCGGGCTGCTCGTCGGGTTCGACGAGGGTGCGTCCCATCAGCGGCGCGGCAGGCGCGATGTGAAACGCCGACGCGGTGACCTCGGCCGCGACGGCGGGTCGTGCTTCGCCGTCATCGGCGAACACGTTGCGAGACACGTTCTCGAACGCGCCGAGGTCCGTCACCGACCGCACTGCCTCGCGCCAGAGCATGTAATCGTGCAGTGCGCGCGGCTCGGCGCTGCTCGCTTCGGCATCCCAGAGACGGATCTGCACGACGCGGTCGCCGCCGGGAAGCGGCAGCGTCGGGTGAACGACGAGGCCGACGAGCTCGAAGGTGACCGCGCCCATCCAGATGCCGAACGCCATTGCGAGTCCGCCGACAAGCGTCAGTCCCGGATACTTGCGCAGCATCCTCGCGCCGAGCCTGAGGTCGAGCGAGACGCCGGGGAGCCAGGACATCCAGCGCGCGTCGCGCGCGTCGGCCTTGTGCTGCCTAACGGCGCCGAAGGCGAGCCGCGCAGTGCGCCGCGCTTCGGCGGGGCTCATGCCGGCGCGGATGTTCTTCTCGGTTTCCATCTCGAGATGGAACGAGAGCTCCTCGTCGAGCTCGCGGTCGACGGTCTCGGTGTGGACCAGCGCGCGCAAACGCTTCCGCCACCGCCTGAAGATGGGCATCACGGGATGTTCCTCGGCCGCTCAGGTGGTGCGGAGAATCAGCTCGACCATGTTGACGTAGAGGTGCCAGCTCTCCGT
>JAICUE010000519.1 GCA_025936015.1 Gemmatimonadaceae bacterium | reverse complement strand
CGTACGCCGCCGGCCGCTCGGTCGGCGGCGTTTCCACGACACAGCGTTTCGAGAAGGACGACATAGATGACGACGACGACGTTCACCGCGAAGGACGTGCAGGAGCTCCGCCAGCGCACCGGCGCCGGGATGATGGAGTGCAAGAAGGCGCTCGAGGAGACGAAGGGGAACATGGATTCCGCGATCGAGCTCCTTCGCAAGAAGGGGATCGCGAAGGCGGAGAAGCGCGCCGGCCGCGCGGCGAGCGAAGGAAAGATCGTCGCCCGTATCAGCCCGGATGCGAAGACGGGCGTCCTCGTCGAGGTGAACTCGGAGACGGACTTCGTCTCGCGCAACGAGAGCTTCGGGAAGCTCGTCGAGCGAATCGCCGACACGCTGATGGCCGACGCGAGCACGAATGCGGTCGTCGCGAACGCCGAGGGCGCACCGCTGCTCACGAAGCCGATGGGTGGCTCGACCGTCGAAGGCGCGATCAAGGAACTGTCCGGGACGATCGGCGAGAACCTGGTCGTTCGCCGCTACGCGCGGTTCACGACTGACGGCGCGTTAGGCACCTACGTCCATCATAACGGCAAGGTCGCCGTGCTGGTCGACATCGTCGGCGGGAGCGGCGAGGCGGTGCAGCAGCTGGCGCGCACCGTCGCCGAGCATGTCGCGGCCGGGGTACCGACGATCCCGGTGTCGGTCGATCGCGACGATGTTCCGAAGGACCTCGTCGATCGCGAGCGACGCATCTTCACCGAGCAGGCAGCGGAGAGCGGCAAGCCGGCGAACATCATCGAGAAGATGGTCGGCGGCCGGATCGAGAAGTTCTACAAGGAAGTCACCCTCGTCGACCAGCCGTGGGTGCGTGACGACTCGAAGACGATTCGCGATCTCGTCGCGGCCGCCGGCGCCGGGCTGAAGATCCGCCGTTTCGCGCGCTTCCAGATGGGCCAGGAGTAAAGGAGTCTCGTGGCCGACCTCCGCTACAGGCGAATCCTGCTCAAGCTCTCCGGCGAGGCACTCGCCGGAGACAAGGGATTCGGCTTCGACTTCGACGTGTTGAAGCGGTTGGCCGGTGAGATCAAGCAGGTCGTCGAGCAGGGCGTGAGCATCGGGATGGTCATCGGCGGCGGCAACATCGTTCGCGGTGCGCAGCTCGCCAAGGTCGGAATGGACCGCGTCAATGCGGACTACATGGGGATGCTCGGCACCGTGATCAACGGGCTCGCGCTGCAGGACGTGCTCGAGCGCGAAGGTGTCGACACCCGCGTGATGACCGCGATCCGGATGGAGGAGCTGGCCGAGCCATACATCCGGCGTCGCGCGCTGCGCCACTTCGAGAAGGGACGCACCGTGATCTTTGCCGCGGGCACCGGGAACCCGTACTTTTCAACCGATACGGCGGCCGTGTTGCGGGCGATCCAGATGAAGGCCGACGTCGTCATCAAGGCAACGAGCGTCGACGGCGTGTATTCGGCGGATCCGAAAAAGGATGCGTCGGCGAAGTTCTATCCCGAGATCGGCTATCGCGACGTGATCCTCGACCAGCTTGGCGTGATGGATCAGACGGCGATCACGCTCTGCAGCGAGAACAAGCTTCCGCTGATCGTGTTGAACATTCACACCCATGGTTCCATCGCGGCCGCGACCCGCGGCGAGCGCGTGGGCACACTCGTCAGATGAGCGCAACGACTCCGATTCTCAACTCCGCGCGGACCGCGATGGACCGCGCCCTCGACAGCACGCGCAAGGAATTCGCCGGCGTCCGCTCGGGCAAGGCATCGCCCGCGATGCTCGACTCGGTGCGTGTCGAGATGTACGGTCAGCAGATGCCGATCAACCAGTGCGCGAGCGTCTCCGCGCCCGAGCCGCGGATGCTGCTGGTCACCCCCTTCGACAAGGGGCAGATCAAGGCGGTGGAGAAGGCGATCCGGGAATCCGACCTCGGTCTCGATCCGGCGGTGCAGGGGCACGTGATCCGCGTTCCG
>JAICUE010000448.1 GCA_025936015.1 Gemmatimonadaceae bacterium | reverse complement strand
CGCCTCGTTCACGATCGCGCGCGTCGTCTTCACGCTCGCGGGCGGCGTGGTCGCCGACCGCTTCTCGCGGCGCACGATCATGCTCGGCTGCGACCTGCTGCGCGCCGCAGTGCAGGCGTTCATCGCGGTGATGCTGCTCACGCACCACATGACGCTCGCGGCGTTCATCGCGTGCGAGGCGCTCTTCGGGATGGCATCGGCGTTCTTCGGCCCGGCGGCGGACGGCCTCGTCCCGCAGACGATCGACCCAGGCGAGCTGCAGGCGGCGAACGCGCTCCTCGGGATCAGCCGAAACACGCTCAACGTCTTCGGCCCGGCGGTCTCAGGGCTGCTGCTCTGGGTCGCGGGGCCCGGTTACGTCTTCGCGATCGACGCCGCATCGTTCGTCGTCAGCGCTGCGTTCCTCGCACGGCTCGACGTCGACGCGCCGATCCGGGCGCCGCTGAGTTCCTTCGGCTCCGAGCTCCGCGAGGGCTTCCGCGAGGTGACCTCGCGGGGCTGGGTGCGCGCCCCGATCCTCGGGTTCGCGATCTCGAACTTCACGCTCGCGTCGTTCCTCGTGCTCGGGCCGCTCGTGTTCATCACCCACTTCGACAATGCGAAGCAGGACTGGGGGATCGTGTCCGCCTGCGGTTCGATCGGCGCGATCGTCGGCGCGTTCGCTTCGGTGAAGCTTGCGCCCCGCCATCCGCTCTACGGCGCCTTCATCAGCACGACGCTGCTCGCGATCCCGATCGCATCACTCGCCGAGCCGCTCGCATGGGAGCTGATCGCGATCGCGTGGGGCTTCGGCATGGGCTCGGTCGCGCTCGCGAACACGTGGTGGGAGACGACGCTCCAACGGCGCATCCCCGAGCACGTCTACTCGCGCGTCCGTTCGTACGACATCCTGGTGTCGTTCGTGTTCATGCCGGTCGGCTTGATCGCCTTCGGGCCGCTCACCGAGTGGATCGGGCTCGAGCACACGCTGCTCGCCGCCGCCGTGATCGCAGCCGTCACGAACCTCGCGGTCGCGTTCACACCGGCCGTGCGCGCGGTGACGAGGGTGCCGGAGGCCGCGGCCGCAACCATGGCTGCGTGATGGGCTACCATCGCGCGCCGTGCCGGACCCGCGCATTGAGCGGTACGCAGCGCTCCTGCTCGACACCTGTCTCCGCGTAGAACGCGGCTGGCAGGTACTCGTGTGGGGCTACCCGCAGGCTCGACCGCTGCTGGAAGCCGTGACGAGAGAGATCGGACGCCGCGGCGCCTACCCGCTCCTCCGCCTGACCTTCGGCGGCGGGCTCGTCTACCACCGCGACTGGGTACGTCACGCGCCTCTCGAGCTGCTGAGCGAGCCGGCATCGATCGACGTACACACGCTGGAGAACTGCGACGCGCTGTTGGCGATCGCCGCACCGGAGAACACACGCGACGGCAGCGACATCGCGCCGGAGCGGCTGTCGGCTGTGCAGGCGGCCTACCGCCGCTCGGCGGAGCGCGTGAACGCGAGCGACTTCCCGTGGGTGATGTGTTGGTACCCGACCCCCGCCCTGGCGCAAGAAGCGGGCATGCCGCTCTCTGCGTTCGAGGACTTCCTCTATCACGCGGTGCTGCTCGACTGGGAGGCCGAGCACACGCGACTGTCGAAGCTCGCTGCGGTTTTCGACGCTGCAAACGACGTTCGAATCATCGGCGAAGGCACTGACCTGCACCTTTCTCTGGCAGGGCGTCGCACGGAAGTCGATGCCGGAATGGGGAACATGCCGGGAGGTGAGTTCTTCGGCTGCCCGGTCGAGGACTCCGCGGAGGGAACGATCACCTTCGCCGAGTTTCCGCAGCTGCGAGACGGCCGCCAGCTCCGCAACGTCCGGCTGCGCTTCTCCGGCGGAAAGGTTGTCGACGCCTCGGCGGACAGCGAGGAGGAGTTTCTCCTCGCGACGCTGGACACCGATCCGGGCGCGCGCCGGATCGGCGAGCTCGGCGTGGGTTGCAACCCGGGGATCACCCGGTACATGGGCAACGTGTACTTCGACGAGAAGATCGACGGCTCGGTCCACATCGCGCTCGGGTTCGGCTTCGCCGACCTCGGAGGGACGAACGAGTCCGCGATCCACTGGGACCTCGTCAAGGACCTGCGCAACGGGGGCCGGATCGAGCTCGACGGTCGAGTCGTCCAGGAGAGCGGCACCTGGACGATCTGAACTAGATGATTGATTCCCAAGTGCGGCACCCGCGGCTGGGGGCCTGCACACGGCGCATCGCGGCCGCCGCGCCCGGCACCAACGCCCCCCCGCCGTGGCACCGGTCGAGTCGTCCACGCTGCTTGGTGCATGCCCTCCCCGCGAGCACCTGACTTAGGAATCAATCATCTAGGCGCGAATCGTGTTGCTGAGCCCTGCGGCGTAGCAGGTACCGACCTGCGCCTGCGCCATCGTGGCGCGGATCCGCAGGCCGGTCTTGACCGTCGAGCGGAACGAAGCGACCGCGACGACCGTCGGCGCGACACCCGCCTTGCTCGCCTTGAGCGGGATCGCCTTCACGTTGACCCAGCGCTTCGTCGTGCCGTTGTAGCGCTGAAGGCCGACGTACTTCCCTGCGAAGCTCACGCCGGCCGAGACGCGGAGCGAGTACTTGTGCGCTGCGACGCGCGTCAGCTTCATGAGCGGCCGCACCCTGGCCGTGCTTGCCGTGCTCGACGCATTACGAAGCTTCGTCGTGTAGACGGTGTTCATCAGGGGCGGAGCGGTG
>JAICUE010000406.1 GCA_025936015.1 Gemmatimonadaceae bacterium | reverse complement strand
GGCGTCGGGGGTGCTGTCCCAGCTGCGCGCGGTCGGATTCTTCGGCGAGCACGACCTGCACGGCGACAGCACGAGCCATCACCGGCTCGCATTGGCGATGCACTATCACTACTTCAACAACGCTGCCTTCGTCAGCGGCGGGCAGGGCTTCAGCGGGGTGCTGCTGTCACGCTATCCGATCGGTGCGCGCAATACGCTCCGTACCGAGTTCTGGCTGATGGGCGTCGTACTCGCTGCGGTGAAGTCGGACTACAGCGCCTCAGCCGAGGCCATCGCCAATGAGACGGCGCGGAACTACGACTACGGTCCGGGCGCGGGTGGGCGCGCGGTCATCAACTTCGAACATGCGGCGCGGAGCACCCTCGAAGTCTCGTATCAGCACACCTGGATCGACGTCGTCAGCGGAAGCGCCGAGCACCAGACGTACCATACATTCGAGGGGCGCGCGCAGACCGCCGTCACCCGGCGCATCTCGCTCGGGGTGAACGAGGTGCTGTACAACCGCACCGGGGCCTATGCCGCGCATCCGGCGGTGCGGGCTCACGACGCGCAGACGCAGGCATTCGTCTCGTTCCGGCTCTGAGCCGCGCTCGGCCCGCACCGCGGGCGGCGGGGCGAGTACCAAAAATGCATTGCCGTATGCAACGCCATTTCTCGAGCAGCGAGCGCTGCTCCTCAACCGTCGCGAAACACCCGCCAATGTCACTCACCAACGCTCAGCGCCAGGAACTCGAACAACGCCTTCAGGAAGAACGCGATCGCGCGTTGCGCGCGCTCAATCGCTCGGTCGACGAGAACTCCGACGAGTCCGAGAGCGACCGCGCCGGCGATCTCTCGACGATCCCCTTTCATCAGGCCGACCGCGGCACTGACACGATGCAGGAAGAGCTCGACGCATCGAACTCGACCCGCGTATCGCGCGAGCTCGCCGACATCGATGACGCGCTCGACCGGCTCTACCGCGAACCGGAGCACTTCGGGCTTTCGGAGAAGACGGGACGTCCGATCCCCTTCGAGCGCCTGAAACTCATCCCGTGGGCGCGCGACTGAGATCGTTCGCCATCAGAGATCGCGACGGAGCTTCCGCAGCTCGCGCGATGCCTGATCGAGCCGGCGCGCGTACGCCGTCGCCGACTCGTCCGCTGCCCGCAGCGGGAGGCGGAAGCGGCCGTCGTCGGGCAGCCCCTCGTGCCCGGCTGGCGGCTCGTCGACCATCAGGTCGCCGCCTAACGCGAACACCTGTTCCTCGAAGCGCTCGACCGCATCGGCCATCGCCGTGACGTCGTCGCGGCTGTCGCCATCGTACACCTCGACGCCGCGTGTCGTGAGGCGCGCGGTCATCTCCTGGGCGACACGGTCGCGGTCGCGATCACGATCGCGGCTGTCGTCGCCTCGTGCAGTACGTTCCAGCATGGAGCTTCCTCGCATCGAACGTGGACTGTCCCCTCGCGCCGGCATCCGCCGGCACCAGTACGGAATGACAGCCAGCACCGTGCCACGATGATCGCCGCCACCCGTCCCGCGCGTGCCTAACGGCGTGGTGCCCGACCACAGCTGGCTCCGTTACGGAGCATTCACTCTCGCACTGCTCGCCGTCGTCGCTGCGGACCTCGTCATCTCGGCCCGCCGCGGCGCGGCACCCGGCCCGCGCGGCGCGGCGATCTGGGTCGCGGTCTGGGTCGGGCTCGCGGTCGTCTTCGGACTGTGGCTCGGCGCCCGGCACGGCACCGCCCATTCGCTCGCGTTCTTCGCCGCCTACGTGACCGAGGAAGCGCTGAGCCTCGACAACATGGTGGTGTTCGTCGCGGTGTTCGGCTACTTCGCCATTCCGAGCGAATATCAGCATCGAGTCCTCGCCTGGGGGATCGCCGGCGCAGTCATCCTCCGCGGGCTGATGATCTTCGCCGGCGTCGAGCTGCTCCAGCGCGTCGCCTGGATCACGTATGTCTTCGGCGCGTTTCTCGTCTTCGGCGGCCTGAGATTGCTCCGCACGCCGACGGAGGAGAGTGGGAAGGGCGGGGCGATTCTCCGCATCGCGCGACGGGTGCTGCCGGTGACGCGAACGCTCGAGGGGCCCGCGTTCTTCGGCAGGATCGACGGTCGTCTCGCGGTGACGCCGCTGTTCGTCACCCTCGTCGTGATCGAGTTCAGCGACGTCGTCTTCGCGACCGACTCGATTCCCGCTGTCTTCGGCGTGACGCGCAACCCGTTCCTCGTCTACACCTCGAACCTGCTCGCCGTGCTCGGGATGCGCAGCCTGTTCTTCCTCGTCGCCGGTGTGCTGCCGCGGCTCCGGTATCTGCGCTACGGGCTTGCCGCGATTCTCACCTTCGTCGGGGCGAAGATGCTCGCTGCCGACGTCATCGAGATCCCGATCGGGATTTCACTCGTCGTGATCCTCGGCGCGATCGCGATCGCCGCCGTCGCCTCGCTCGCGTGGGCGCGACGTCACGCCACCGCCGCCTGACGGGCCGCCGCCGGCCACTCGCTGAAACGGCGCAAGTGCGACTGCGGGATGCCTTACAGGAGGCGCGGAGGACGCGGAGGGTCTTGTAAAAAAAAAGCTCTGGGACGAGATCGTTGTGCGGACAGGTGTCTTTCCTGTGCGTGCAAGGATTCAATGGTTGTTCGTCCTCCGCCCTTGGCAAACCCTCCGAGTGCTCCGTGCCTCCTGTCAACAACTCCCGTAGTGCACGTGCCGTCGTCAGCGCGCGCGACGTCAGTCTGCCGCTGCATCGTCAACCACGGTGGCGCCGCTGCTCCGCCGCGGCGCCGCGCGACGTTCGGCGCGATGCATGTTGAGCGCGGTGCTCACGATCGCGACGTGTGAGAAGCCCTGCGGAAAGTTACCGAGCTGCCGGCGCAACCCGGGATGGTATTCCTCAGCGAGCAGCCCAACGTCGTTGCGGATCGAGAGCAGCTTGGCGAACAGCTCGCGCGCGTCGCGCTGCCGGCCCTGGAGCAGGTAGTTGTCCGCGAGCCAGAACGAGCAGGCGAGGAAGGCGCCTTCGCCGGGCGGCAGCCCATCGTCGGTGCGGGTGGTGTCATAACGGTAAACGAATCCGTCGACGAGCAACCGTTGCTCGATCGCGCGAACGGTGCCGAGTATTCGCGGGTCGGTCGCCGG
>JAICUE010000432.1 GCA_025936015.1 Gemmatimonadaceae bacterium | reverse complement strand
GCCCTGGGGCTTCGCGCCAGCAGCGGCGTTCTCGTCGATCTCGCCGAGCAGCTGGTCGACCTTGACGACGTCACCTTCGTTCGCGGCGCGGCGAACGAGAACGCCACCCTTCAACGCCGGCACTTCGACCGTGATCTTGTCGGTCTCGAGCTCGACCAGCGTCTCGCCAGCGTTGACGGCGTCGCCGTCCTTCTTCAACCAGTGGGCGACCGTCGCCTCGACGATCGACTCTCCGAGCGGCGGGACCTTGATCGAAATCATGAGCGGGGCCGGGAACGATGCGGATATGGTGACCGCGCTGGTTTTCGGCTGGCGCGGGGCATAGCATTCATGCTCTCCGCCCAATATAACGCGACCACCACGTGAGAGCGCTTGTCATCAATGCTCACGGGGGGCTGGAACGTCTCGAGTACCGTAACGACGTTCCCGATCCCGAGCTCCGTCAGCCGACCGACGTTCGCGTACGCGTCCGAGCCGCGGCGCTGAATCATCTCGACCTGTTCGTCGTCGCCGGCCTGCCCGGCGTCACGATCACGCCGCCGTGGATCCTCGGCGCCGACGCGATGGGGGAGATCGAGTCCGTCGGGAGCGGCGTGCGCGACGTCCGCTGCGGCGACCGCGTGATCATCAATCCCGGCATCAGCGATCGCAGCTGCGAGTACTGCATGGCGGGCGAGCAACCGCTCTGCGTGCGATTCGGGATCCTCGGTGAACACATCCCTGGAACGCTCGCCGAGTATGTCGTGGTTCCAGCGGCGAACGTGCGCAGGATTCCGCCGGAGATCACCGACATCAGCGCGGCTGCGTTCACCCTCGCGACGCTGACGGCGTGGCGAATGATCGTCTCGCGCGCGCGTGTTCGCGCCGGCGAGCAGGTCCTCATCCAGGGGATCGGTGGCGGGGTCGCGCTCGCGGCGCTCCACATCTGCAAGTCGCTCGGCGCAACGGTGTGGGTGACATCGCGCAGCGATGAAAAGCTCGCCCGGGCAAAAGCGCTCGGCGCCGACGAAATCATCAACTCGACCAGCACCGACGTCGCGCGCGAGGTCCGCGCGCGCACGAACAAGCGCGGCGTCGACGTCGTCGTCGACAGCGTCGGGAAGGCGACATGGTCGCAGTCACTCGGCGCACTCGGCCGCGCTGGACGCCTGGTCACCTGCGGCGCGACGAGTGGCCCGCTGGTCGAGACGGATGTCCGTCGATTGTTCTGGAATCAGTGGTCGATACTCGGCTCGACGATGGGCAACGACGCCGAGTTCGACGCCATCACCGCCGAGTTCTCGGCCGGCCGGCTCTTCCCCGAGATCGATCGCGTCTTCGACCTGAGCGAAGGACGCCAGGCATTCGAACGGCTGCAGGACGCAACCCAGTTCGGGAAGATCGTCGTCACCATCTGACGCTGCCTAACGTTCCATCACCTGACGACCGCATGCTGCGCTATCCGCTGCTGACCCGCTACTCCGACTACGACACCAAGGGCCACGTCAACAACGCGGTCTATCTCACCTACTTCGAATGGGCGCGCGTGCAGTCGTGGCAGCAGGTCGCGCGGCGCGGCGGGATAAGCGAGGTGGACATCGCAGATCCACCGCTCATCGTCGCCGAGGCGCGCGTGAAGTACGTGAGCCCGGCGAACATCGGCGTCGCGCTCGCGGTCGAGATCGGGGTGAAGGAGATCCGGACGAAGGGGTTCTCGTTCGTGTATCGCATCGTCGCGTCCGAGGAGGACGATCGACTGGTGGCGGAAGGGGAGACGGTGCAGGTCGCATACGACTACAGCGCTGGCCGGACGATGCCGATTCCACCCGAGATGAGGGCAGCGCTGGAGGGAATGTGACGGATCGGGAGCGCGCGCAGTTTACGGAGGAAGAGCAGAAGGCGCTCCGGCTCACGGTCGGGGCGGGCGAGGATCCGGTGTGTCCGCGGTGCGGCGTCAGGATGACGACTCGTCCGGTCGGCGGGGGCTCGTTCGGGCTCGGCTACGCGCGGAAGCGCGAATGGCTGATCTGCCCGCACTGCCGCCGAAGCGCGATCTTCGATGTCAGGCGCGGCACGCGCACCTGACGATTGTCTCTCGCCTCAAAGCCAATGCGCCGCTGCTGCCTGACGTTGCTCACCTTCCTGTTCGCGGCCGCGTCCGCGGGCGCGCAGGTCAGTGAGAAACCCGTCGCCTTCGATTCGATCGGCCGCGTGCCGACGATCACGCCGCCGCTGGCGGAGCGGCTGAAGCTCGGACCGCCGCTCTGGCCGGTGCTCGGAAGCTTCGTCAGCGCGCAGCTGTTCGCGAAGAGCACCGGCGGGTTCACGCTGGTGGTCACTCGTCCGGACAGTGTGCTCGACCGTTATGACCTGACCAGCGAGTCGGCGGCGGCGCTGCGCGGGGTGATCGCGACCGCGCTGGCGAGTGGCCGGAGCGCCGGGATCGGCGAGCAAACGAGCGTCGCGTCGGATCCGGCGGGAAATTCCTTCGTCCGCAATCAGGCGCTCCTCGGACTGCTGCTCTACGGACCCGCTGCGGCGACGATGGTCGGCGGCGCGACGAACGACGGATCGACCGCGCTGGGCGCCGAGCTGGTGGTGGCGAGCGGAACGTTCGCCGCGGCCCTGATTCGGCGGAATGCTTCGCCAGCGATCACCACCGCCCAGAACCGGCTGTCGACCCACGCGGCGATCCACGGTGCAGCGTTAGGCGAGGCGATCCTCTATGCCGTACAGGGGGACGAGAACTCGGACGCCGCCGGGCATGGCGCGGCGCTGCTCCTCGGCTCGGTGGGTGGGACGCTGATCGGCCTTCATGCCGCGCGGACGATGACCGACGCCGAAGCGGCGGCGTCGGGATTCGGCGCGACGTTCACGGCGGGAGCGTCAGCGGGAGTTCTCGG
>JAICUE010000340.1 GCA_025936015.1 Gemmatimonadaceae bacterium | reverse complement strand
GTCGGCGACCGCGGCAAGGCGCGTCGGATGCGCGGGGTCGTGGATGTCGAGGAGGAAGCCGTAACCCTCGCACGCACCGCCGGCCAATCCAGCGTACGGATAGACGGTGATGTCGTGGCACTGCGTCGGGCCCGGACGCGGACCCGAGCCGGGTGCCGCTGCGGCGAATCGCGCGTCGATGATCCCCTGAAGCGCGCCACGCAGCGCGGCGCTGTCGGCGGCGGTCGGCGCACCGGTGCCATTGCGCGCGCGGACGATGCTGTCGAGCAGCGGGTTGATGAACCGCGACGGCGCGATCTGCTCGATCCCGTTCATCGTGGCGGTGAATTCACCGCGCGCCCGCGCGGCGGCGGCGGCCTTCGCGGCGGCGGCGATGTCCTCGGGAGCGTTGCCGTGGCGGGCTGGCGCGACGAGGTCGTTGAAGATGCGCGGCGAGCTGACGATCGCCGCCTGTTCCGGATGGGCGAGCGGAACCTTGATCACCTCGATGCGGAAGAGCGCCGAGTTCGGATCGCTTGCCGGAAGCGCGTTGGTGCAGCCTGCGAGCTCGCTCGGTGAGCGCACGCCGGCCGAACCCGAGATGTAGACGTAGACGTTGTCCGGGTCCTTTGGATCGACGAGCACCGTGTGGGTGTGCGAGCCGCGGCAGGTCTGGACGTTGCCGACGTTGCGCGGATGCGCGATGTCGGTGATGTCGAAGATGCGAAGACCGCGGAGTCGTTCCTTGCTCACCGTGTCGGCGACGCCCTGCGTGCCGCAGTCGATGCGGCCGGTGAGCCCTTCACCGGAGACGAAGAGCAGGTTCTTGTAGACCGACACATCGCTCTGCGACGCGGGGCAGACGTACGCGGTCTTCAGGCTCGGCGCGCTCGGGTTCGAGATGTCCCAGACCTGATAACCGTTGTAGCTCCCCTGGATCGCGTATGGGCCGGTGAAGGCGAGGTCCGAGTTGACCTTGTCGACGAACTCCGGGGACGGCGGGGTCTGCGAGAGGACCTTCAGGTTCCACATCGCCTCACCGGCGTCCATCTTCCCGGCGCGAAGGCCGACACGCGGGTCGGGATTCGGCGCGGTGGTGGACATGTTGCCTGACGGCGACGGCGCACTGCTCATCGAGGACGACGGCGCGCACGCGGCTACCGACAACAGCGCCGCGGCGACTGACGCCAGCGGGACGGCGCGAGGCCGGGCCGACGTCCTACGCGGCTTGAACACGGATACCATGACTGATTTCCTCTGCGGGAAGTGAATGGTGCGAACGGCAACGACAATCGAACGACGGTTATGACGACGGCGAACGAACGTCAGGCAGCGCCGGCGTCAGCCCGGCGGTAACGCGGCGAGCATCTTCTCCATGCGAGCGATCTCGGTCGACTGATCGACGTTGACGTCGGAGGCGAACTTGAACACCAGCTCGTCCTGACCCGCGCCTTCGGTGCTGAAGAGATCCTTCACCATCGAGACCGCGCCGCGATGATGCTGGATCATGTCGGTGAGGAACAGGCGATCGAACTGCGGGCCGCGGGCGGAGTCGAGCTGGGCGAGCTGCGCGTCGGTGAGCATGCCGGGCATGAGCATTACATGCTCCATTCCGCCCATCGACATCTTCATCCCCATCGTGTGCGCATCGGGCACCGGCTGACGGCGGTCGCGCAGCCATTGCTGCATCGTGCGGATCTCGTCGCTCTGCTCGTTGATGATGCGCTCGCAGAGGATCTGCACCGACTTGCTCGCGCCGTGGCTCGGCGCCCAGCCGGCGATGAGGATCGCCTGGGCGTGGTGGCCGATCATCCCCGTCATGAAGTGGACGTCGGCCGCGGTGTACGGGTAGCGGGCGCTGTCGGCGCGGGCCTTCTCGATCGCGGCCTGCTCGGACTGCTGCGCCGCGACGGAGGAAGCCGGTGTCGCCGCCATTGCGGGTGGCACGGTGGCCGGGCGGTGGCAGGCAGCGACGGCGAGCGTCAGGGCGAGCGTCGCGGTGACGCCGCCGGTGGATGAGGACGTCATGCGTGTCATGCTACTACAAAGGCGTGAGGTCGTGGTCGCGTCAAGACTTGGTAAGCGGCATCTGGCGATAATAGCGCCGAGCGCGGGAATTTTCACGGGCGAAGCTGCCCGGTGCGTGACCCCACGCGTGATCCGCTCGTTGTAGCACGCGCGCCCGTCGCCGATGCTCGGTCGGTCAACCGCGCGCGCACATCTCGCCGCCGACCCTCTGCTGGCCGGCCTGCCTCCCAGCACGGTCTCAGGAGTTTCGCGTGCACGTTCGCTCATTCCTTGCCATCGCATTCAGCCTTTCGCTCAGCGGCGTCGCTGCCAGCGCGCAACGCACCACGACAGTCGACGCGTCCGCCGGTACGCGCGTCCGATTGAAGATGAGCCGCGAGACGCTGCGCACCGGCGGGCATTACATGATCGAAGGGACGCTCGTCGACGCTGATTCCGGCCGCGTCATCGTTCAGCAGCCGGCACACGCGGCGCCTGACACCGTGCAGATGTTCACCGTCGATCGGCTCGAGGTCTACACCGGGCAGCACAGCCGACGGAAGATGATTCTGGCCGGGGCAGCTGGGGGCGCCGCGATCTCGCTCATCGCGCGCGGGATGGACAACCTCACGCGTGGCGGGCGTTGCGCGAGTGGCTGCAGTCAACCGCTCGTGCCGGGCTATGTGTACGCTGCTCCCGTGGCGATCGGCGCGCTGATTGGCGCTGTGTTTCCCGCTGACCGCTGGAAGGCGCTTCCGCGCGACGCGGTCGGAGTCAGTCTCGCGCCCCACAACCAGATCCAGCTATCGTCGGCAATCAGCTTCCGTTAGGCGTCATCCGAGCGGTTCGCGGTGATGCGGATCGCAACGGTCTGGCACGATTAATAAAACTCCCCGATAGCGGTTACCCTCCGCGTTGATGGCTCGTTCATAGGGTGTGAGCGATCGCTACACGCTCACGTCCCTGTAGCGGAGGTGCTATGTCAAAGCTCACGACTCTCGTTCAGTTGACGGCAGCGGTCGCGATGGTCGGCTGTGCGTCGAGCCAATCCGGCCCGACGCCGGCGACGCTCGCCCTGTACGACGCGAATACGTATCACCCGGCTGCGCCGGCCGCGCCGGTTGCCGCGCACGGCAACAACAGCGGCGGCAGCAGCTCGGGAGTGACGACGATCGGTGACTTCGTGCGCAGCCGGAATTCCCAGCTGCAGTTCTGCTACGAGGAGACCCGCGCATCGAGCCCGTCGCTCGCCGGCTCGACGACCGTTGGCGTCCTTCTCGCGCCGGATGGCAGCGTCACTCGCGCCGATGTGCTCCGGCACTCGTGGGAAGGACGCGGCGCCGAGCAGGTCGAGTCGTGCATGCTCGCCAAGGTGCGGACCTGGAAATTCCCCGCGTCGGATGGCAGCTCGCCGCGGCCCTACTCCTTCTCGACAGTCTTCACCCGCTGACCGCGGGACAAGTCGAGTACACACGCCGGCCGGGACCGAACAGCGTCCCGGCCGGCGTGGCGCTGTCGGCGCGGCGCGTCGGGAAGCAGACCGTGGCCGTCTTTCACGGGCTGATGCCGCGCCTGACGGCGAACGGTCAGAACCTGACGCCGGGGAGCAGCGCGCCAGCCGTTAGGCCCAGCACGTAGAGCCAGCCGAACGCGCGGTTGTGGACGAGGCAGACGCGATGGTACCAGAGCGGCCAGCCGACGTAGCCGGCTGGCGGGCCGGACGGCGCCGGCGCGGCCATCACTTGCACGGCGCGCAGTGCTCGCGGCGCGGCGAAGAGCACGAGCAACGCGAACGGCGTGAGCGCGCCGACGGCCACGCCAATCACGATGACGACGTACATCGCGACCACCGCGGCGCGATTGAGCGCGCGAGCGCGGCGCTCGCCGAGGAGAACGGGTAGCGTGCGCTGGTGCT
>JAICUE010000064.1 GCA_025936015.1 Gemmatimonadaceae bacterium | reverse complement strand
GGGCTGGCGGCAGCGTTCCACGACTCGCACGCGATGCTCGTACTGATCTTCGTCTTCGTCGGGACGTGTGTGGCGCTGCTGCCGCTCAACTATGCGGCGTATTCCATCTTCCTCACTCCGGCATTCGTGTTGCTCGCGGAAGCGGGAGCCGGCGACTGGCACCTCGCTGGATTGCGGGTGATGAACACGCTCATCGGCGGCGGCATGGCGCTGGTCGGCGCGTGGGTGCTCTGGCCGACGTCGGAATGGCGCGACGTTCCGACACTGGCCGCCTATGCCTTGCGCGCGAACGAGAAGTATTTCCGACTCGCGGTCCGGATGGCCGGCGGAGATTCCGACGCCGCACGGAACATCGGCGGCGCGCGACGCGACGTCGCCGCGGCCGCGGCAAACCTCGAGGAGTCGTTCCAGCGACTGCTTGGCGAGCACCGCGGGCCGGCGATCGCATTGAAGCCGGTGATGACACTGATGACGTACACGCGCCGCTTCGCGGTCTCCGTCGGCGCGCTGGCGGTCGGGGCGGAGGACGCGGACCGCGTCGCTGGCAATTTGCTCGAACCGTTCGCTGAAGCCGTGTCGGTTGTGCTCGACGACCTTGTCGAGGCGATCAGCACCGGTCGCCCGCCAGCGCGCTTCCCGCGTCCTGGCGAAATCGCCGTCGTCCCCGCGGGGTTGCCCGCTTCACTCTCGGGCCGCGTGGAGCGGTTGTCGCGGCAGGTGAAGTCGCTGCACGACGCGGTCGCCGAGATGTCGGCCACGACGGCGCCGCCAGCGTCTCCGCCCGGAGCCGTGGTGTCGCACGCTGTGCCGCGATAACGTTCGGCGATGAGCAATCCACGACGGCTGCCGCAGGATGAGGCGGCGGAGCTTTCGACGGCGCGGGCCTGGCGAATCATGTCGCGCGCAGCGCGCCTGCGATGCCCGAATTGCGGGGGCGATCGCATCCTCGACGGCTGGTTCGCGCTGGCGCATCGCTGCCCCACGTGCGGGCTCGTGCTCGATCGTGGCGAGAGCGATTATTTCCTTGGCGCGTACCTGGTGAATCTCGTCGCCGTGGAGCTGATCCTCGCGGCGATCATGGTCGTCATCGGGATCGCGACTGCGCCGGACGTGCCCTGGACACTGCTGATGTGGGGTGGGATCGTCTTCGCCCTGGTCGCGGCGATCGCCTGCTACCCATGGACGAAGGTGTTGTGGCTCGGGTTCGACATCATGTTGCGGCCGGTGACGCATGAAGAGCTCGCGTTAGGCAGGGAAGACACTCGCGCAGTGTCGCCGACGAGGCATGCATGACCGGCGCGACCGGCCGGCCAGCGACGGAGTGCACGATTCGCCGCGCGACGACTGGTGACGCCGAGCTGCTCGCAACGTTAGGCGAGCGCACCTTTCGCGAGACCTTCGCCGCCGAGAACAGCGCGGCGGACATGGACGCGTACGTCGCGCACGCGTACGGCGTCGCGCAGCAGCGTGCCGAGCTGTCGCTCGCCGAGGCCGTGTTCCTCGTCGCCGATGTCGAAGGGAACGCGGTGGGCTACGCGTATGTGCGAGGCGCGCCGCTGCCCGCGCATATCACCGACCCGGCGCCGGGGCAACCAGGGCCGTCGGTCGAGATCGCACGCTTCTACGTCGACGCGCCGTGGCATGGACGCGGGATCGCGCATCGGTTGATGGATGCAGCGATCGCGGAAGCGGCGCAGCGCGGCGCGCTGACGCTCTGGCTCGGCGTCTGGGAGCGGAACGCGCGCGGGATTCGCTTCTACACGAAGCGTGGATTCCAGGACATCGGCAGTCAGCCCTTCGCGCTGGGCAGCGACCTGCAGCGCGACCGCGTGATGGCGCGAGCGGTCGCGCCGTGAACGCCGGGCGGCTCGAGTCGATCTGGATCAAGCGCATGAAGCGCGGCCCGATGGACGCGGCGAGTGTTGCGCAGCTCGTCGCCGGCCGCGGAATTCGCGGGAACGCGAACCAGGGAGGAAAGCGTCAGGTCACGATCATCGAGCGCGAACGGTGGGATGCGCTGATGACGGAGCTGGGCGCGAAGCTGCCATCGTCGGCGCGGCGGGCGAACCTGGTGCTGAGCGGCGTTCCGCTCGCGGGAATGCGCGGACGAGTGTTGCGGATCGGTAGCTGCCGAGTGCGAATCTACGGCGAGACGAAGCCCTGCGAGCGGATGGACGAGGCACTGCCCGGCCTGCAGCGCGCGATGCGCCCGAATTGGGGCGGCGGCGCCTTCGCTGAAGTGCTCGACGACGGCGAGATTCGCGTCGGCGATGCCGCGGAGTTCGAGGCGGAGAGTCCGGTGTGATGCTGCTCCGTCTCGAAGCCTAGAGAATCGACTCCGATAGCGCGGCGCGTTCGCGGTGCGCGACGAGGGCGGGGAGCTCGGAATCGGGGAGCACGGTAACCTCGACCTGCTTCACGCAGAGTGGCGAGCCGTCAGCGGGAGCTTGCGAGCGAATCCCGGGCACGTGGAGGGTCACCGCGATCACCCGCCACAGCGTGCTGGGTCCTGCGGGCTCGCCGGCGCTGTCGCTGGTATCGAGCTGCAGGACTTCACCGCGGACGGGAAGTACTTCGCTCTGGCATGCGGCGAGAAGCTGTTCCTGGTTGCCGTGCCTGACGACGCGGAGTGTGAACATGCGCGCTGCGGGAGTGAGGTGCGACGCCTGAATTGCGGTTCGATTCGCGGCGCGGTGGCCGCGCGTCTCACGGTGAGACGATCTGTACCCGGCTCTCGGCACGGCGCGTCGGCTGGCCGGGCACGCTCAGCGTGAGCTCGACGGTGTATGTTCCCTCGGCCACGCCGTCCAATCCGATGGTGAGGATTCGCCCCCCAACTGAGCCGGTGACCTCGGGCGTGTCTTCCCAGCGGAGGTGAACGGGGGTGCGGGGCTCGGCGAGGTGGGCGCGTTCGGCCGCGCGGCGAAAGAAGCCTGCTTCGTCGGGAACGAGTCCGACCGATGCAGTGACCCGTTCGCCCGGGTCGAGGCCGTACATCTCCCAGAAGATGCCCAGTCGCGCGCCGCTCGCGATGCGGCCGTCGATGAGCGCTCGCGAGACGACGCTGTCGAGGGCGGTGGCGAGGTCGGTGTCGGCGGAGAAGAGCAGGAGGTCGGAGAGCTCGATCCGCCCGGCGGTGGTGTCGCCTGACGGTACGCCGATCCGGGCTCGCGCCTCGCGCCCGGAGGAGGAATCACGAAGCTCGACCGCCACGAGCGAGGGACGCCAGGGTGCCATCGCCATGATCACGCCGCGAGTGGCGCGCACCGCGCGGGCGACGATCGCCGGCGTGTGTTCGTCGCGAACGAGGGTGAACGCGGCGGCGGCGCTGTCGACTCCGCGCAGCGCCGTGTCGGCGTGGGCGTCGTAGGCGGCGATGGCCAGCGTCGAATCGCCGCGGCGGAAGAGGGCGAGCCGATGATCCATCCCGCCTAACGCGATCGTCCCGTGGATGGGGAAACGCGCGCGCGCCGTCGGGTCGTCGCGCAGCCGCGGCGCATCGCCGATCGCGGTGATGTCGGCGAGCGCGGCGTCATCGGGGGCGAGGGCGTAGGTGTGTGGCCCGTCGAAACCGACAGCCGTTCCCTGGTCGAACATCCCCGAGCCCCGACCGGTGCGCCCCCACGATTCCGACCACCCGTACCGAAGGACGAGATCGCGGAGGTCCGGCCCGGTGATCGGTCCGTACGGTGAGCTCGACTCGCTCGCCAGCTGCGCGAACAGTCGCCGGCTGAAGATTTCGACGCGAACTTCGTTGGCGGAATCGGCGTAGCTGCTGCGCGTGAGCCAGAGCCAGCGCGCAGTGAGCGAATCGCGCTGTGCGCAGGATGCCGCGACGTACTGATCGCGGAAATTCCCCTCTATGAGCGGCTCGATGTCGAGCGCGGCACAACGCTCCGCGGGCGTCATCGCCTCGAGCGCCGCCGATACCGCGCTGTCCGCCGCGGGAATGTTACCGGCCGCGCGATACGCGAGCACCGCGAGCGACGCGCACCACGACGCTTCGGCGTGGCACTCGCGTGCGGCGGCAATCGCGTCGTCGCCCCTCCGCGATTCGGACAGATATCGGACGCGCTGCCCACTGATCCAGCGGTCACCGGGGACTTGCGCGGCCAGCTTCGCGAGGCGCGAGAGCATGCGCGCGCGCAGCTCGGCGATCTGCTCCGGTTCCGGCGGTGCGGAGTCGGCGCCGTCCTGGAAATAGCACCAGCGGCCGACACGGACGTCGCAGCGGCCATCGCTGCTCGATACGATCGGAAGCAGCATGAACCGCCGACGCTCGAAGTCGCTCTGCGCGCTATGGGCCCGCTTCAGCACCGCGAGCGACTCGGCCGGCGTGACGGTCGGCGCCGTGGTGCGCGACGATGCGCCGGCGAGCGAATCGGCCGGGAGCGTCGTTCCCTGAAGTGCTGTCAGCAGAACTGCGCCAATGAGCAAGATCACTCGGCACCGGATGCATGAGCGGTGAGCCGACGAACTGTCGGCGGGTGTGGCGAGTGCTAGCTTTCTGCATCAAGAACGCCAGCGCCGCGCGCTCGCGGCGCGCCCTGACCGCCATCCCGCCTTACGATGAAGCTCGAGACGCTCGCCGTCCATGCCGGTCATGCTCCCGATCCCGCGACCGGCGCGGTCACCCCGCCGATTCATCTCTCGACGACCTTCGAGCGGGCACCGGACGGGTCGCTGCCGCACGGGTTCATCTACTCGCGATACGCGAACCCCAACCGTGACGCCCTCGAGCGCTGCCTCGCGGCACTGGAGGGCGGGACCGCGGCCGCCGCGTTCGGGTCAGGGCAGGCGGCGACGATGACGGTGTTCCAGGCGCTCGCGCCAGGAGATCACGTCGTCATCTCCGAGGACGCGTATTTCGGGACGATCAAGCTCGTGCGCGACCTGTTCGAGGGGCGCGGGCTGACACTCACGCTCGTCGACGCCCGTGAGATCGGCGCGGTCGAGCATGCGATTGAGAAGAACACGAAGCTGCTCTGGCTGGAGACGCCGTCGAATCCATTGCTCGCTGTCACGGACCTGCGAGCCGTCGCCGCGGTCGCGCACGAGCGCGGCGTCAGCGTCGCCGTGGACAACACGTGGGCGACGCCGATCCTCCAGCGTCCGCTCGAGCTGGGGTGCGATCTCGTCATGCACTCGACCACGAAATACCTGGGCGGCCACAGCGACACGTTAGGCGGCGCGATCGTCGGCCGCGAAGACGATGAGCTCTTTTCCCGCATCCGCTCGATTCAGGGCACGGGAGGCGCCGTCCCTTCGCCGTTCGAGTCGTGGCTCGTGCTGCGTGGGATCCGCAGCATGGCGTATCGCGTCCGGGGGCACTGCGCGAACGCCCATGTCGCCGCCCAGTTCCTTGCACGCCACCCGGCGGTCGAGACGGTGCACTATCCCGGCCTCGCGTCGCATGCCGGGCATGCCGTCGCCGCGTCGCAGATGTCCGACTTCGGCGGGATGCTGTCGATCCAGGTGCGCGGCGGTGCGGCCGAGGCGCTCCGCGTCGCGTCGCGCGTCGAGCTCTTCACCCGCGCGACGAGCCTCGGCGGGCCGGAGAGCCTGATCGAGCACCGCCACTCGGTCGAGGGGCCAGCGAGCCGCACTCCCGAGAACCTGCTGCGCCTGTCGATCGGGCTCGAGCACCCCGACGACATCGTCGCCGACCTGAAGCAAGCGTTAGGCTGACGTCACCACTTCTCAAAACACGAACGGCGCCGGGATCTGGAATCCCGGCGCCGTTCGCTTACTGCTTACTGCTTATCGCCGTGCGAGCGGCTACGGCGCGACCGGCGCGAGGCTGGTCTGGTACTTCGCGTTGATCACCGCAATCAGCGCGTTCGCGATCGCGACATGGGCCGTCGCGCTCGGGTGAATACCGTCGAGCGAGATGTACGGACCGAACGTCGCGGTCGCGCTCGAGAGAACCGGAACGTCCGGGATGCCGCCCGGGACGCCCTTGAGCGAGGCGAGCAGCGGGTTCGGATCGAGGTACGCGAAGCCGATGCTGTCCGCCTTCGCCTTGATGTAGCCGTTGTAGCGGGTGATGACCTTGTTGAACAGCGCCTGGTCCGCGACGTCGAGGATGAAGAAGTCGCCGATTGCCGGCGACGTCGGAACGGCGCCCTTCGTGCAGGCCAGCGGCGCCGTCGGGTTGGCCTTGAGGAACTGGATCATGCCTAACGTCACCAGCGCGCCGGAACCCGCACAATCCGGCGTGATCGTCGTCGTGTGACCGACCGCGGCATCGAAGTACGCCTTGGTCGTCGGCTCGCCAATCAGGGAATCGATGCTGAAGATGAACGGGATCTGCGTGACGTTGACGACGCCGATCAGCACACCCTTCAGGTCCGGCTCGGCGGCGGTGAGCTGGTCGATCATCTTCTTGTAGTTCGCGACAAAGGTGATCGTGTCGGTGATTCCCTGGGTGCTGAGCGCGCTCCTGATCGCCGTCGATCCGGCGTCCTTTGCGTTCTGGTACACGGTGACGCCCTTTGCCGCCGCGTCGAGCACGTCATTGTTGCCGATCCAGACGGTGACGAACGTCGGGTCGGCGTCGAGCGCGCGCTGGACCTGCGTCTTTCCGCCGAGGAAGAGCTGCGTCAGGATGTTCGACGCGCCGGTCGTCGGCGCCGTCGGATCGAACGATGTCGCACCGGGCACGGCGACGTTGTTCTGCATCAGCACCGTCGTCGACGGATCGCGGAGGCTGCAGCTGGTCGAGGTGCCGTTGCCGACCCGCGTCTGCGTCTGGAAGTTGTTGATCGGCGGCGCGCACCCCGGGCCGAGGAGCGCGGGATACACGTACGACGTGTGCATCTGCTCGGCCAGCAGCCGCGCGTAGCTCTGCTTCTGCGTGGAGTCGTTGATGCCGCCGGACTGGTAGCCGGCGGTGATGCTGTTGCCTAACGCGACGTACCGCTGGAAGATCGGGTTCGCCGCGGGGGTCGGCTCGAGGACGGTCACCGAATCGTCGGTGCACGCCAGCGCGACCAGCGTGAGCGCGACGGCCGCGATGGCGCCGACGCGGATTCTTCTCTGATTCATTCGCTGTCTCCGGGGTCTGGCGATCAGAAGCTCGCCTTGAGGCTGAGCGACATGATGTTCGCGTTCAGGCGATAGAAGCCGCTATTGAGCTCGTCGGCGGTCTGCGACTCGGACGTCCGCTCGACGATGCGTCCGCGGCGTCCCTTCGTGTCCACGTGCAGGTAGCCGAGATCGA
This sequence comes from Gemmatimonadaceae bacterium, assembly GCA_025936015.1. Classification (GTDB taxonomy): domain Bacteria; phylum Gemmatimonadota; class Gemmatimonadetes; order Gemmatimonadales; family Gemmatimonadaceae; genus JABFXC01. The sequence continues at coordinate 2,810 of JAICUE010000064.1, read as the reverse complement.
CGCTGTAGCGGCCGCCTAACGGCAGGCCCGCGCCGATCGCGAAATTGCGGCGATCCATGTCGGGGAGGAGCGGGGTGACGGTCTCGTCCGGCGCGGGCGTTTCCGTCAACGAGAAGCCGGCGCGCCCGGTGATGTTCCAATAGCGCGAGAACGTCTGCTCGAGCCCGAAGCGGTACGATGCCGAGTTGTGATAATCCTCGATCAGGCTGCGGCTGCTCCCCGAGGCGGGCCCCTGGAACTCCACGGGAAGGACGTCGAACTTGTTCCAGTAGATGTAGCCGTAATCGAAGGACAGCAGCGTCCCCGTCGGCGCGGTGTAGCCGATGCCGGCCTCGAACTGTCCCGGATGGGTGATCGCCGTCTTCACCTTCTGCGAGACGAGCGCGCCGCCGTCGCGGAATTCGGTCGCGAGAAAAAAGTCGTACGGCGTGCCGGCCGGGACGCCGATCTGCGCACCCGTGTTCGCGTCAGGGACGACGAGATTCGTCGCCAGCTGGACGAAGCGCGCGTTCGCGTCGTCGTACTTGAAGTCGATCGACGAGAGGTAGCGCGCGCCGACCTGGATGCTGTTGCCGATCTTCCCATGGATACCGACGTGGAAGCCGTAGCCCATTGCGCTCCCCTTGAGGTACGCCCGGCCGAATTCGGTGCCTGGAACGACGCCGAGGTTCGCGAACGTCACGCCCGGCGCGATCTCCTGCGACGACAGGTCGAGCGACTGCTCGAGCTCCACCGTCGAGTGTCCGATGATCGGGCCGCCGCCGATCGACCAGCTCGGCGTCAACGCGATCGAGAGATTGGGCTGGATGTAGAACGTCGCGATCGATGCGCGCTTCGCTGAGAAGCGGCCGGGGAAGTCATCGCGCCACTGCGAGGTGAGTCCGTAGGGCACGTAGACGCCAAGCCCGAGCGCGTACCGCCCCGCGCCATTCCAGTTCAGGAAGACGTGCGGCGGAACGGCGGTCGGGATGTTTGGGCGGTACGAGTTTCCCGTCGTGCTGAAATCTGGAGTGTAGTCGCCGTCGACCTGAATGCCGGCGAGTCCACCGTAGAACGTCAGGCCCTTCGGCAGCTCTGTACCCGCGCCCGGGTTCCAGAAAATCACCGACGCGTCCTTGCACGGCGCACCGGTAGTCGCGGATGCGCGCGCGACGGCGCACGAGCCAATCTCATTGAGGCCGAATCCCTGCGCGTACAGCGCCGCTGGCGCGGCCAGCGCTACTGCGAGCGCGAGGGTCCGTCCGGGACGGAATTGCATGTGCGTCCTCCGAATGTCGTATCACGGACCGCGTTGCACGACGACGGTCAGCGGGGAACCTGGTGGCGCGCCGTGAGGCGCGACGGGGGGCGGCGCGCGAAATCCTCCACCGCGCGCCGCACGATAGTAGTGCTCCGGGCAGGGATTGGGAAGAGACGCGTGCGCGATTGCGCGGCACGCAATCGCTGCGTACGCGCACCGCTCAAGGCTCGCTTACGGCTTCTTGAAGATCGGAGCCCTGTCGTCGATGCGCGGGTGTTGCGCGCTGTCGAGCTTCGCCTTCGTCGATTGCTCGATTCCGCGCGTAACCGCGTCGAGCTCCACATTCCCCGGGATCGCTGGTGCGGCGAGGATCGAGTCGGGAGCCGCTGCCGCTCGCGTGACCGATGTGGGCTGTTCGGCTTTCGCGCGCGCGGTGGACGGCAGCTTCTCGGCGTGCGTCGGCGTCTCATGGGAGAGCGCGACCTTCTCGTTCGCGATCGTGCTGCGCGCGGGCGCCGGCGACTCGGTGGCTTCGCTTTCTACCGGCAAGGACTGCGGCGTTTCCGCCGGAGTCGCAACTGCTCGTGACAGCCCGGCACGCGCCAGCGGCGCGGCGAGCAACGCCGCCGGGTTTTCTCCCCGGCGGACGAGCACGAACCAACCGCCGGCGCCGGCGATCGCGACGAGCACCAGCGCGACGAGCAGGGCCTTTTTCGAGCTGCCGTTGGGTTCCGTGATCGTGGGCGGCACCCTCACGCGCGGGCGCGCGGCAACCGCACCGCGCGACGGGGTTCGCGCCGTGCGCGAGACCGGTCGCTCGGGACGACCGTGATGCGCGGGCTGTCGTGGTTGCGGCGGGGTTGCTTCGGGCGCGAGCGAGTCGGTGAACACGAGCTCACTGGACCCACGCGATGGCATCGGTGGAACCGGCGGTGGGTTGAACGGTGGTCGCGGTGTTCCCGCTGACTTGCGGTCCGGCGCCTTCGGTGCGCTCGCGACAGAGGGCGGCTCGATCCCCATCAGCTCGAGACGGGCGGCCGGCCGCTCCCCGGTCGGTTCGACGTCGGTTGCTATCCAGGGCAGGTCGGGGGACGGTGCCGTTGGACCCGGCCCGACGAAGGGCGGGACTTCGTGTGAGAGCACGGGACTCGGCGTTTCCTGCGAGGCGCGAGGCGGCGTCGCGCCGGCATTGCCTTGCGCCGCCGGCGCACCCGGCCGCGAACGCAGCTCATCGAGCTTCGCGCGGGCGCCGGTCAACGCCGGATGTGCGCTGCCCATCGCCGTCTCACGAATCGCGATCGCCCGTTCGCGCAGCGCGATCGCCTCGCCGAGCTTTCCGGCCTGGGCCGCGCAGCAGTCGGCGACATTCTCCATCGTCGTCGCCAGGATCGGATCGTTAGGCGCGAAGGCACGCTCGCGGATGGCCAGCGCCTGGCGCCACAGCTGCTCGGCCGCCGCGTGCGTCGCCACCGCCTGGCGGAGCCGTGCGAGGGAGGCGAGCACCATCGCAACTTCCGGGTGGTCCCTGCCTAACGCGCGCTTGGTCTCGAGCAGGCGAAGGAGGATCCGG
>JAICUE010000184.1 GCA_025936015.1 Gemmatimonadaceae bacterium | reverse complement strand
GGCTACGCCGCGGGGGTCCACCACGTGTGCCCCGACTGCACGGTCGTCGCGCAGTACGCGGGCGTCACTCCCGAAGCGTTCCGCAATCCGGGGCGCGGCAAGGAGCTCGCGCTCGCGCAGTACCAGAGCGGGGTAAACATCATCTTCCACGCGTCAGGCTCGACGGGGCTCGGCGTGTTCGAGGCGGCGCGGCAGACGGGGAAGATGGCGATCGGCGTCGACGCCGACCAATACCAGGAAGCGCCGGGCTTCATCCTCACCTCGATGGTGAAGGGCGTCGATGCCGCCGTCTTCGATGCGATCAAGCGCGTGAAGGACGGGACATTCAAGGGCGGCGTCTACCAGTTCGGGCTCGCCGAAAACGGAGTCGGTTACGTGTACGACGAGAACAACCGCAAGCTGATCCCCGACTCGGTGCGGACGCGGCTCGAGCAACTCCGCGAGCAGATCATCGCCGGGAAGATCACCGTGCCGGACGCGCGATGACCGCGACGCGCGTGCCTGACGTTTCCACGGCGCCGGTCGCGGTGCGCATGACGGATATCGTCAAGACCTTCGGCGAGACGGTCGCCAACCGGGGCGCATCGCTCGAGGTGAAGCGCGGCGAGATCCACGCGCTCGTCGGCGAGAACGGCGCGGGGAAATCCACGCTGATGCGCATCCTCAGCGGCATGTATGCAGCTGATGCCGGATCGATGGAAGTTGAAACTACCAGCGGCGAGCTGCGCGACGTCACGGGATGGAACACCGCCGAGGCGATCGACGCCGGCGTCTGCATTGTGCACCAGCACTTCTTGCTCGTCCCTCCGCTCAACGTCGCCGAGAACGTCGTGCTAGGCCTCGAGCCGAAGCGCGGCATGACGATCGACCGTCGCGCGGCTGAGCAGTCGGTCGCCGATCTCTCGGCGCGGAGCGGGCTGGCCGTACCGCCGACGGCGAAGGTCGCCGATCTCTCGGTCGGCGAGGCGCAGCGGGTGGAGATTCTGAAAGCGCTCTATCGCGGGGCGAAGATCCTGATCCTCGATGAGCCGACAGCGGTGCTCTCGCCGCCGGAGGTGACGCAACTGTGGGACGTGCTGCGGAAGCTGCGTGCCGATGGTGGGACGATCATCCTCATCACCCACAAGCTCGACGAGGTGATGGACGTCTCCGACGCGATCACGGTGATGCGCGCCGGCGAGACGGTCGCCCGGCTGCGGACGGGCGAGACGACCCCGCGCGACATCGCGCGGGCGATGGTCGGGCGCGACGTCGCCCTCGCGCTCGACGCCGCGGGAACCACCGCGCCGTCAGGGGCGGCCGCGCCTAACGGTGCGCCGCTGCTCGAGCTGCGCAACGTGCGCGTCGACTCGCCGCGCCGTGCCCGCGTCGTGAACGACGTGTCGCTGACCGTCGCCGCCGGAGAGATCGTCGGGATCGCCGGGGTCGAGGGCAATGGCCAGACGGAGCTGATCGAGGCGATTGCCGGGCTGACGCCGCTCGCCGGCGGCGAGATCCGGATCGCCGGCGAGGATGCGAGCCGCCTGACGGTGCGCGGGCGAGGGGATGCCGGGCTGTCGCACGTCCCCGAGGACCGGCACCGGCGCGGGCTCGTGCTCGACTACAGCATCGCCGACAACCTGATCCTTGGCCAGCAGCATCGCTTCGCGCGTCGCGCGCAGCTCGACGTCGCGCGGATCGACGAGCACGCGCGCCGTCGCGTCGCCGAGTTCGACATCCGGCCGGCCAACCCGCAGCTCCCGGCGCGGGCACTCTCCGGCGGCAACCAGCAGAAGATCGTGATCGCCCGCGAGATGGGACGCGACTTCCAGGTGCTGCTCGCCGCGCAGCCGACGCGCGGCGTCGACGTCGGCGCGATCGAGTTCATTCACGACCGCCTGCGCCGCGCGCGATCCGAGGGGAAAGCGGTGCTGCTCGTCTCGGCGGACCTCGCCGAGGTGCTGGCGCTGTCGGATCGAATCGCGGTGATGTACGGGGGGAAGATCGTGACGGTGCTGCCGCGGAGCGAAGCGAGCGCCGAGGTGCTCGGGCCGTACATGACCGGCGCCGCCGGGGGCGCGACGAAAGCGGGAGCCGCATGAACGAAGCGAGAAAGACGCAGCTGCTCGAGGCGCTCCTGCCGCCCGTCGTCGCGCTGCTGGTGGCGATCGTCGTCGGCGACTTCCTGATCCTCACCTTCGGGCAGTCGCCGGCAGCCGTCTACCGGCTGCTGCTCGAGGGGACGTGGGGGAACGCGTACGGGATCGGGCAGGTGCTGTACAAGGCGACGACGCTGATCTTCACCGGCCTCGCCGTCGCGTTAGGCATCCGTGCGGGGCTGTTCAACATCGGCGGCGAGGGACAGCTGGCGGCGGGCGGCTTCGTCGCGGCGCTGATCGGCCTCGCGCTGCCGGCAGCGACGCCCGCGATCTTCGCGATTCTGCTCTGCACGATCGGCGCTGCCGCGGGGGGCGGCGCCGTCGGCGCGGTGCCGGGCTGGCTGCGGGCGCGCTTCGGCGCGCACGAGGTGATCACGACGATCATGCTCAACTTCGTCGTCCTCGCGCTGCTCGGCTGGATCGTCTCGGCGAAGATCCACGTCCCCGAGTCGCTGCACACGCCGGAGATCCGCACCGGCGCGGTGACGCGGCTGTCGGACATCATGCCCGTGTTCCACGGATCGGCGGCCAACCTGACGCTGCTCGTCGCGCTGGCGACGGCGGCAGCCGTGAGCTGGTACCTCTTCAAGACGCGTCGCGGCTACGAGCTGCGCGCGGTCGGGCTGCAGCCGGACGCGGCGGAGTACGGCGGCGTCGACGTGGCAGGGGTGCGCTGGCGGGCACTGGCGATCTCCGGCGCACTGGCCGGGATGGGCGGGATCAACTTCGTGCTCGGCTACAAGCGCTACTACGAGGAAGGGTTCGCGACGGGCGCAGGATTCCTCGGGATCGCGGTCGCGCTGGTCGGTCGCAACAGCCCGTTAGGCATCGTCATCGCCGCGCTGCTCTTCGCGACGCTGTCGCAGGGCGGGCTGGCGGTCAACGCGCTGGTGCCGAAGCAGATGGTGGACGTGCTGCAGGCGGTGGTGATCCTCGCGGTGGCGACGGCGGTGCCGGCCGTCAGGCACAGCATCCGGGCGAGCGCGAAGAGCGTCGCCCGGTCGCTGGTGAGGAAGACCGCGCTCGACGCGCCGACGCCTGAGGTGAGCAAGTGATCGCGCTCGCCTTCCTCGCGCAGACGCTGCGCATCGCGATCCCGTACCTCTTCGCCGGCGCTGGCGGCGTGATGTCCGAGCGATCCGGGCTGATCGCGCTGACGCTCGAGGGTTACATGCTCGGCGGCGCCTTCGGCGCGGCGGTCGGCGCGCTGGCGACAGGCAGCCCCGCGCTCGGCGCGATCGCCGGGATGATCTTCGGTGGGCTGCTCGCACTGCTCTATGCGGTGTCCGCGCTCAACTTCAAGGCGAACCAGGTCGTCACCGGGGTCGCGATCAACCTGCTCGTCATCGGGCTGACGCGCTTCTTCCTGCGGCTGCTCTACGACAGCTCGTCGAACTCGCCGCGCGTCCCCGGCTTCGGGCGCGCCGAGAGCGGGAGCGGCTTTGCCGCGCTGGCGATCAACCCGCTCGTCTGGCTCGGGCTGCTCTCCCTCGTGGCGATCGGCTGGCTGCTGGCGCGGACCGCCTTCGGGCTGCGGGTGCGCGCGGTCGGCGAGCATCCCGAGGCGGCGGCATCGGTCGGGGTCAATGTCGAGCGTACGCGGTACATCGCGGTCGTCCTCAGCGGGATGCTCGCGTCGTTAGGCGGAGTGTACCTCGCGCTCGACCAGCACCAGTTCACCGACCAGATGACGGCCGGGCGCGGCTTCATCGCGCTGGCGGCGACGATCTTCGGGCGGTGGGAGCCGAAGCGGGTGGCGGTCGCCTGCCTCCTGTTCGCCGCGGCCGAGACCCTCCAGATCCAGCTGCAGGGCACCCAGGCGATCCCGTCGCAGTTCATCGAGATGATCCCCTACGTCCTGACGATCGTCGCCCTCGCGGGCGTGGTCGGCAAGGCGATGCAGCCGGCCGCGCTCGGGCGAGAGGAGAGCGCCTAACGGCGCGGCGGTCGAGATACCGTAACAACAGTCGGCGGAGAGCCAGTGGGGAAGCTTCTCATTCTGATCGTCACGGCGATGGTGGACATGATGGGGGTCCTCATCGTCGTCCCGCTGCTGCCGTTCTACGCGACAAAGCTCGGCGCGTCGCCGCTGATGTACACGGTGCTCGTGTCGGCGTTCAACGTTGCCGCGCTGGTGAGCGCCCCGATGTGGGGACGCTTCTCCGACCGTTACGGCCGGCGGCCGGCGCTGCTGATCGCACTGACGGGGAGCGCGATCGCGTACGTGATCTTCGCGTTCGCCGGATCGCTCTGGATGCTGTTCCTCTCGCGGCTGGTGCAGGGCGCGGGCGGTGGTACGGTCGGCGTCGTCCAGGCCTACGTCTCCGATGCGACCGAGCCGAAGAACCGCGCGCGCAGCCTCGGCTGGCTCTCGGCGGCGACGAACGTCGGCGTCACGATCGGGCCGCTGCTCGGCAGCTGGGCGATGAGCGCGGGCGAGCATCCGATGTGGTTCTTCGGACGCACCGTGCTGCTTGCCGAAAAGGCGCCGGGCCTGCTCGCGGCTGCACTGTGCCTGCTGAACATGCTGTTCGCGTACGTCTACCTGCGCGAGTCGCGAGTCGTGAGTGGATCGGCGGCGGATCGTCCACGCGTCGCCGGCCGGTCGTGGAAGACCGTGATGAGCGTCGTCAGGCGTCCGGAGATTCCTTCCTCGCGGCTGATCTGGATCTACGCGATCGCGATCGGCGCGTTCATGGGGATGAACGCGATCCTCGCGCTGTACCTGGCGCAGTCGTTCGGGGTGACGGCGAAGAACATCGGCTACTTCTTCGCCTACGTCGGCTCGATCTCGGTGCTGACGCGGGCCGTCTTTCTCGGTCCGGCGGTCGACAAGTATGGCGAGGCGCGGCTGTCGCGGATCGGGATCGTGCTGCTCACCGCCGGGCTCGTGCTGATTCCGTTCGCGCACAACATCCCGCTGCTCGCCGCCGCCGTCGCGCTGATACCGTTAGGCGCCGCCTTCACCTTCCCGTGCGTGACCGCGCTTCTCTCGCGCGTGATCTCGCAGCAGGACCGCGGCCTCTACATGGGCACGCAGCAGACGTGGGGCGGCATCTCGCGGGTGATCTTCCCGCTCATCGCCGGCTGGGCGTTCCAGTCGATCGGGATCGCGTCGCCGTTCTGGATCTGCGCTGCCTTCGTCGGGGCGACGCTCCTGCTCGGCCGCGGGATGGAACACTTCGCGCGCGACGCGGAGCTCCGTGCAGCGAGCGGAGCGTCGTGAGGGCGGGCTGACCACTTCTTTGAAGAACAGCAACTGCAACCGCATTTTACCACAGAGGACGCAGGGGGCACCGGGGACGACTTTGCAACGCTGGCTCAGGGCACGCGGCGGCCACAACTGATTGGGGGCAAGCGGGGCGAAATCTTCTCGCCTGCTTGCCCCCAAGTTTTCCGGAGCTGGTGCAACGTATGGCAATCGTATGCAGTCCCGGTATGCTCGGCGTCTCGGTGTCTTCCGGTTACAGACTGTCACGACGCGCGGATGCTGAGGAGCAAGGCCGACAATCCTGGAGGCCCGCGGCCCCTCGGAGCCGATCAGCAACAGCCGGCGTCGTGCCGCGCCACTGCCTAACGACCGGTCGGCACGCATGGGCTATCGCGCGCCAAGGAGTTCACCGACTTGGCCGACGAGGGAGTCCGGGGTGAATGGCTTCTGCAGGAAGCCGACGTTAG
>JAICUE010000378.1 GCA_025936015.1 Gemmatimonadaceae bacterium | reverse complement strand
GTGGTCGTCCTCGGGTTGCTGCGCTGGGTGGTGGTGCGGCGGCTCAGCGCGGCGGCATTGCGGACGTCGACGTGGGTGGACGACCTGCTGGTGGACGGGATCCGCCGGACGAAGGGCTGGTTCATCGCCATCGTCGGATTGCTGGTCGCGCTCAAGGGCGTCGTGCTGGTGCACGTCGGCGTCGCGTCGGTCGTGCATGGTGCGCTCGTCGTCGGCATCATGCTCCAGGTGGCGATCTGGGGGAACGGCGGGATCAAGTTCGCCGTCGTCCACTACCGGCAGAGCCGGGGCGGCGACGGGACGAGCATGGCGACCGTCCAGGGCTTCGCCTTCCTCGGCCGCATCGCGTTAGGCGTGGTGCTCATCGTCGCGACGCTCGGCTTCCTCGGCGTCAACGTCACGACGTTCGTCGCCGGGCTCGGGATCACCGGCATCGCGATCGCGCTCGCCGTGCAGAACGTGCTCGGCGACCTGTTCGCCGCCCTGTCGATCGTCCTCGACAAGCCGTTCGTCGTCGGCGATTTCATCGCAGTCGATACTATTTCCGGCTCGGTCGAGCACGTCGGGCTGAAGACGACGCGGGTCCGCAGCATCGATGGCGAGCAGGTCGTGGTCGCGAACGCGGACCTGCTGAAGAGCCGCATCCACAACTACCGGCGACTGGCGGAGCGCCGCGTCGTGCTCGTCTTCCACCTGGCCCTCGCGACGGACTCGCGGGTCGGCGCGCGGATACCAGCGATGCTGCGGGAGATCGTCGAGCGGCAGAAGCCTGTCCGCTTCGACCGGGCCCACTTGCGGACGATCGGCGACTGGTCGCTCGAGTACGAGATCGTCTACTTCGTCACCAGCCCCGACTACCTGGTCCACATGGACATCCAGCAGGCGATCAACGTCGCCGTCCTCGAGCGCTTCGCAGCGGAGAAGGTGACCCTGGCGACGCCGTGGCCGCTCCCGGCGGTGCCGCGTTAGGCATGACGCCGACTTAAGCGATAAGCGATAAGCAGGCAGCGAACGGCGGCGGTGCCGCGAGACTGCAACGCCGTTCGCTTACAGCTTACAGCTCACTGCCTGTCGCTGGTCGCCGACGATCACGCGAGCTGCGCCGAGAGCTGGATGTCCACGCCGGAGAGTGCCACTGACACCGGGCAGTTCTTCTTGGTGTTCTCGGCGATCTCGCGGAACTTCGCGGCGTCGAGGTTGGGGACGGTGGCGCGGACGTCGAGCTTGATCGTGGTGATCTTGAAGCCGCCGCCCTGCTGGGCGATGGTGCAGGCAGCCTTCGTGTCGATGCGCTGCGGCGGGGTGCCGTTCTGCTCGAGGCCGAGGCTCAGCGCCATGCTGAAGCAGGCTGCTTCGGCGGCGGCGAGCAGTTCCTCGGGGTTGGTCCCCTTCTCCTCGCCGAAGCGCGTGTTGAAGGAGTACGCGCCCTTGATGACGCCGCTCTCCCCGCTGAACTCGCCCTTCCCGCTCTTGATTCCACCGCCGGTCCAGCTCGCGGTCGCATTGCGCGTTGGCATTTTCGTGTCTCTCCGTTCCTGGTGATGGTGCTTCTTGCTTACCGCTTACAGCGGTCGGGCTCCGACTGATAGCTTTCCGCCATGTCACTGCCGCCGTCAGTCGAACGTGTGCTCCGCCACTTCCGCGCCATGGGGCGCGAGGAGAAGATGCAGGCGCTGCTCTCGTATGCGAAAAAACTCCAGCCGCTGCCGGAGCGCTTTCGCGATCTCGACCGGAGTGCCTTCACGGTACCTGAATGCCAGACGCGAGTCGACGTGTTCCCGGAGATGCAGGATGGGAAGCTGTCGTTCTACGCCGATCTCGATCCGCGGCAGAGTCCGACGATCGCCGCGTTTCTCTCGATTCTCTTCAGCGCGGTGAACGGACAGCCGCCGGAGACGACGCTCGCGATCCCCGACGACTTCGCGCGGCAGGTGATGGACGGGATCGGGCTCGCCGCGCGCGAGTCGGGGCTGACGGCGATGGTGCAGCGGCTCAAGCGCTACGCCGCCGACGCGGTTGCCGCACGATCCTGACGCGCGCCATTCCTCGCACCCCGCCGCCATGAGCGCCGACCGGACGCAGACGTACGCGAATCACCGCCGCTTCTTCGCGCTCTACCACTATGTCGCCCTCCCGATCGTCGCGCTGAACGTCGTCTATACGGCGATCATCGCCTTCCGTGCGCCGGGGACCGCGACGATCTGGTCGTTCGTCTTCGCGATCGGCGTCGCCAGTGGTGTGCTCGCCGCGCGGACAATGGTCCTCATCGTGCAGAACCGGGTCATCCGCCTCGAGCAGCGCCTGCGACTGGTCGCGCTGCTTCCCGATCACCTTCGCGCCCGGATCGTCGAGCTGAATCTGTCGCAGCTCATCGGCCTCCGGTTCGCCGCGGACGCCGAGCTCGCCCCGCTGGTCGAGCGCTGCCTCGCCGGCGAACTGAAGAACGCCGAGGCGGTCAAGAAGGCGATCACCAACTGGCAGGCCGACTTCCTCCGCGCCTGACCGGCCGGCGCCTAACGGCCGCCTGCCTAACGCCCACCACTGGAGCTGCTCGATGTCGATCACGATCAAAGTCCGGAAGGACGGCCCGTATGCCATCGAAGGGGAGTTCACCCTGATCGATCACGAGGGGAACCCGATCCCCTACACACCGAAGCCCGGCAAGCCGATGACGCTCTGCCGCTGCGGCGCGTCGTCGAAGAAACCGTTCTGCGACGGGACCCACAGCAAGATCGGCTTCAAGGGCGCCGAAGAAGCGGCGGCCGCGTTCGACGCGACGCATCCCGCTGCTGGTGGGGAGAAGAGCGAACCGCGCTGACTGCGGGCGACAGCGCCTTTCAACCACCGAAACGGCAAACGCTTATCGCACGAACGGCAACAGCTTTTAACCACGAAACTGCAACAGCTTTTAACCAGGAAACCGCAACAGCTTTTAACCACAGAGGACACAGGGGACACAGAGGACGGCACCCGTTATTGGCTGAAATGCACCAGCGCCGGGATTTTTTGGGGCAAGCGGGGCGAGACCATCTCGCCCCGCTTGCCCCAAGCTGTTCCTGTTTCCCGTGCAGCGACCCTATCAGGCGGAGTAGTTCTCGGTGTCCCCTGTGTCCTCTGTGGTTAATGCTGTTGCAGTGCGCTAGCGGTCGGCGTCCGCTCAGCCTCTGGCAGCGGATGAAGGCATCAGGCTCGCGTGCCACGAGTCGCCCGTTCGCTGTTCGAAGCCGGCGCGCCAGCGGCCTAACGTCGTCACGGTCGGATCGAACACTCGCGTTTCGGCATTGACGGCACCTCGCTCTGCCATCTCGCTGAAGGTTGCCCGTTCGGTTGACCGTACCACCCCGGCCGCATCGCGGTAGAAGATCCGGCCTCCGCCGACGATCGAGGTGCCGAGTGCACGCTCGAGTTGCTGCAGCTG
>JAICUE010000258.1 GCA_025936015.1 Gemmatimonadaceae bacterium | reverse complement strand
CGAGTAGCGCTGCGACCATCATGGTCTTTTTCATTTCCGCCTCCGCATGAAGTCGAGCCAAGGGCGCGTTCGCGGCCCCTGCTCACTCCGCCACGTGCAAATTCGATGCTGACCCGCGCTGTTTTGCGGGCAATGATTGCACGGGGTCCGGCGTACCACGGTGATCCCCGCTTTTCCCAAAGGCGCGCCGCCGCCGGGTTTCCCTGCCGGTCACGCGTCGCCCTCAGCCCATCCCCTCGACGAAGCGAGCGTCGCGAAGATGTTCGACGCGCACCTCCGCGGTCTCAAGCCTCGCAGTCGGCACGACGGTGTCGGCCGGTATGCGGTTCAACGTCGCGAACCTCGATCATCGCGTCGTCGTGGACCAGCCCAAGCCGGACCCGCGCGGCGCCTGCGGGCAGTAACGATTCCAGGGCCGGCGGCCTCGAGCCGGCTGGCAATCACCAACGCCACCTGCGAGCAATCGCATGTGGCGTTCGTGGCATTTCGGACGTCTGTAGTGTGACTCACTGCCTAACCATCCCGTGACAGCCTCGATCGGTCCCGCCAACATCCCGCTCCGAGTGAACGCGCCGCCCATCGATCCCCGCGAACGATGGCGCGACGACGAGCGTGCGCTCGACATGGCTTCGTGGAAGACTGGTCTGGTCATTCGCGGCGGCGCCGCGCTCGGCGCGGCTCTCGCGCTGCTCCTGCCCCCGGTCGCCGGGATAACGCCGATCGCGATGGGGCCTGTCCTGGCGCTCGTCATCGGCGTCGTTGCGCTCAACGTCTGGGTGTACATCCTCGCCCGCCGGCCCGATTCCTATCGCCGCTGGTACAAGTACGTGATCGCGGCAACCGATGTCGCGCTCGTGAGCGGTGCATACATGCTTTGCGGATCGCTCGCGGTGCTTCCGTTGTTCATGGTGCCGATCACGACGCACGCCTTTCATCGCGGCGACGCGCTCGCGCATTATGTCGTCGTTCTTTCGGTCATCGGGATCGTCGGCGCGACGCTGGCGAACTGGCATGGCCACGCCCCTGACCGCGCGGCGGTGGTCTGGCTGGTCGTCGCGGTCGGGATCCTGGTCGTGGCCGCGCTGCTGACCGTCCGCATGGCCGCGGACATTCGACGCAGGATCCGCCTGACGCGCGAATGCCTGCTGCGCGTCGAGCGCGGCGACTTCAGCAGCCGCGCCGCCTCGAGCCACAGCGACGAGCTCGGGCTGCTCCAGGTGAGCCTCAACAGCTCACTGAGCGAGGTCGGGGGATTGATCGGCGTCGTCCAGCGCGAGACGCGCGAGGTCGCGGTGTTCGCCGAGCAGCTCGCGGTGTTCACCGGTGAGCTCAGTGCGAAGGGTCGCGAGTTCGGCGATACGGCGACCTCGCTCGCCGTCCACCTCGACGGCCAGCGCGCCGACGTCGATCGCGGCGCCCAACGCACGGAGGAGGCGCTCGCCGCGGCGCAGCGGCTCTGCGAGCGCGCCGAGGCGATGGAGGCGAACGCCGCTGCACTGATCGAGACGGGAGGCCACAGCCGCGACGCGATCGGTCACGCCTCCGAAAGCCTGGTCTCGGTCGGTCAGCAGGTGCGTGAATCGACCACCGCGATCGGCGCGCTCGTCGAGGCGTCGACCCGCATCGGCAAGTTCGCCGAGACCGCATCGAGCATCGCGCGAAACACGAACCTCCTGGCGCTGAATGCGGCGATCGAGGCCGCGCGCGCCGGCGAACATGGGAAGGGCTTCGCCGTCGTCGCCGATGAAGTCGGCAAGCTCGCGTCAGGCAGCGCCCGCGCCGCGCGCGAGATCACCGAGACGATGTCTTCGGTGCGCGAACGCATCGCCGCGGTGATGGCGATCATGTCGGAGAACGAGACGACGGTCCGCGACGTGGGCGAGGTCGCGACCGACGCGACCGCTGCACTCGGCGGAATCCTCAACGAATCGCGGCGCCTGGCCGACGTCGTCAACGAGGCGGCGAGCGTGTCGCGGCTGCAGGAGCGGGCGATGACGGAGCTGGCGACGGTGATCGCCGATGTCCGCTCGGTGGCGACCGATTCGGCCGCGCGCGCCGGAGCAGCCGCCGGTCTCGCGCAGCAGCAGCACGCCGCGCTCGACGCACTCGCCAACACCGCGCAGGAGCTCGCGCGCCTCGCCGAGCGCCTGCGCGACTCGTCGAGCCACTTCGTGGTCGCGCCGGGTGAAGCGTTAGGCTAGGCGGCGAGGCGGTGCCCGCACCCCTCGCAGAATCGGGCGCCGGGCGCGGAGGTCGCCGCGCCGCAGTGCGCGCAGGCACCGCGCAGGTAGCGGCCGCACTCCGAACAGTAGACCGCATCCGGCTCGGGACGCGGCCCGTGGAGGCTGCAGGTCGGGACATTCGCCTGCGCTTCGCGGGCGCGGCGAATCGCGGCTTCGATCTCCGACTCGTCGACGAGCGCGGCGCCTGACTCGGAGCGCATTGCGGCGACCGCCTGCTGCGTGTAGCGCGCCTTCAGCATGTCGTAGTCGGCATCGGCCAGCTTGCCCGTTGCCCGGTCGAACTCGATCTCGCGCAGCGCCTCGACGGCGCGCTCGCGGCGCGCGGTCACGTCCTGTCGCGCTGGCGCGAAAGCGGGAACGATGCGGCCAGCATCGTCACGAAAAAGCGGAGCCAGCACCCACGCCATCGCGGCGATTGCGAGCGCGGTTCCGATGATCAGTGCGATCATTCGTCCCCGCGCACAGCGGCTTCGACGCGGGCCAGCTCGTCGTCGCTGGCGTCGACTCCGGGCACCGCTCGCGGGCCAGCGGCAGCCGCGCGCTCCGCGGCCGCCGCCGCACCGCGCATCCGCCAGCGCCGGAGGAGCATCGCCAGGACGCCGCCACCGACGATGAGCGCACCGAAGGGCATCGTCCAGCCGATGAGGTTGAACCCGCTCTTCGTCGGCGCCATCAGCACCTTTTCGCCGTACGAATCGACGAACGCGTCGATGATCTCCTGGGCGCCGTAGCCGCCGGCGATCAGCTCGTTGATGTCGCGGTGCATCGCCGGCGAGACCTGGCAGGCGAAGTCGGTGGTCCGGCAGGTGTAGACGTCGAGGGTGCAGCCGCACTGGCAACGGAGCTTCTTCTCGACCTGGTCGCGTTCAGCGTTGCTGACGTGCGGCTTCACCCCCGGCTTCGGCGGCCGCTGGACGGTGCGCGCCGCGCCCTGGTTCATCGAGAAGAGATTCGACCCGGACGAACCGTCGGTCGGAACGTTAGGCGCGTTCGCGCTGTCGGCGGCGACTCCCTGGCCGAACGCCGCGCGCGCGGCGAGCGTCGCGACCGCGGCGCCGGCGAGGCGGAGGGCGGCGCGGCGCGAGACGACGGTCTCGCGCGCCGTACGCGCATCATCGCCCCGTGACGAGCTCACTGCGCCTCCACCAGCTCGGCGTTAGGCGCGAGGCTCGCGCGGTAGCCGCTGTTCGGCTTCCGCCGTTCGGCCGCCGGCCACATCACGATCAGCCCGCCGAACGCCATGATCGCGCCCCCGTACCAGACCCACCAGACGAGCGGATTGAAGCTGATCCGAAGCTCCGCCGTCTCGTCGCTGTCGACGCCGGCGAGAACGACGTACGTGTCTTCCTTGAGCGTACCGTGAATCCCGACCTCGGTCGACGGATTGAACGTCGGGTTGCCGCGGCTGTCGCGGTATTGCCGCTGCTCGCTCGTCATCACCCCGATCCGCTTGCCGTCGCGGAACGTGTCGAGCCCGATCGCGAGGACGTCGCGGTTCGCCGCTTCGAAGCGCGAGACGCCCTGGCTGACGAACCGCCACTGGTGCCCCCACGGATCCTTCGCGTTGAACGCCTCGCCCGGCTTGAGGGTCACGTCGTTCTCCTGCTTGAACGCCATCCCGGCGAACGCGGCGAAGAGGACGACGATCCCGAGGTGGACGATGTAGCCGCCATACCGGCGCCGGTTGCGGCCGATGAGCCGGACGAGCGCGATCGGGAGCGCCTCGCCGTGGATCGTCCGCCGGGCGCGCGTCCCCTTGACGAACTCCTGGACGATGGTCGCGGCGACGAAGCCGCCTAACGCGTACGAGACGAGCGCGTACCCGTCGCGCATCCCGGCCGCGAGGAGGATCAGGCCGACGGCAGCCCCGGAAATCGCCGGCGCCACGAACTGCCGCTTCAGGTTCGACACGCTCGCCCGCCGCCAGGCGATGAGCGGGCCGACCCCGGTGAGGCCGAGCAGGAGCAGCCCTAACGGTATGTTCACCGCATTGAAGAACGGCGGCCCGACGGTGATCTTCGTGCCGCGCACCCACTCGCTGAGGATCGGGAACAGCGTCCCCCACAGCACCGAGAAGGCGATCCCGCAGAGCAGCAGGTTGTTGTAGAGGAACGCCGCCTCGCGGCTGGCCATGCTCTCGAGGGTGACCGGCGCCTCGAGATCACGCAGTCGCGTCATCACGAGGATCGTCGTCGCCGCGATCGCGACGATCAGGAAGCCGGCGAACCAGTTCCCGACCGGGGACTGGGCGAAGGCGTGGACGCTCGAGATGATCCCGCTGCGGGTGATGAAGGTGCCGAGGATGGCGAGCAGGAAGGTCGCGACGACGAGCACGACGTTCCACTTCTTCAACATCCCGCGCTTCTCCTGGATCATGATCGAGTGGAGGAACGCGGTCCCGGTCAGCCAGGGCAGGAACGACGCGTTCTCAACCGGATCCCAGGCCCAGTAGCCGCCCCAGCCGAGCTCGACGTACGCCCACCACATGCCTAACGTGATGCCGATGGTGAGGAAGAACCACGACACCAGTGCCCAGCGCCGCACGGCCGCCAGCCACTCGTTGTCGAGCCGCCGCGT
>JAICUE010000280.1 GCA_025936015.1 Gemmatimonadaceae bacterium | reverse complement strand
TGGGCGATGCGGACGTACGAACGGGGGGTCGAAGCCGAGACGCTCGCGTGCGGGACCGGCGCGGTCGCATCTGCCATTCTGATCGAAAGCTGGGGCCTTGCGAAGGGGCCTGTCGATCTGCGTACGCGGTCGGGCCGGACGCTCTCGGTGAAGTTGCGAAGGTCGGATGACCAGTGGCTGCCAACCCTCGCGGGCGAAGGTCGGATCGTTTTCCGAGGGGAACTGGCCGACATCTGACGGCAAAAATTCCGCGCACCGAGTGATCTCGAGTAGTTTCGAGCCCGCTCGGCCCGCGGCAAACGGCGTTGCCGCTATCGCGCCACCTGATCCAGGCAGGCTCCGCCAGCCGCGCCGCTCCGGGAGCGGTGGGCGCGTGAGAGGATCGCTCTTCGTGACGGCAGCTGCTCCGGAGAGATGAGACGGCAACCGGCCGCTGGCGGCAATGGCGGGAGGCGACCGGTGACGCGGGGCCGAAACCTAAGCCGCGGCCAATCAAGGTGTTCAGGAGGTACGTCCAGGTGGAGAAGTCCGGTTCTCCACAGTTTTCACCCGGGCATAGTTTACATAATACATATTATACGTAGTAGTACTCGCTGTTGAGGTCGGCTGCTTCTAGCCGATGCCGGCCATCATTCCCCCGGCCGAGGCGCGGGCGCGGACGAAACGTTGGCGGTGCATCATGACGACAGCGGCGTCGACGAGTCCAAGCACGCCGGCCTGGAAACACGACGGGCGGCGATCGTAATCGTCGCCGCCCGCGTTGGTATTTTCATCGAGCGCAGCTCGGACCTTCGCGCCGAGGCGCGCTGGCGATTCAGCTCTTGGTGACCGGACGCGCCGTCAGCTCGCCCAGGCGCACACGTGCCTCGCTCGCGAATACCCCGTCCTCATCCTTCAGGACGTCCTGCCATAATTGCCGAGCCTGCGCGGTGTCCTTGCCGGCCATGTAGTTGCGAGCCGCGTCGGCCAGATAGCCCTCGCGATCGTTCTTGAAGCGGGTCACATTTGCGGCCTTTCGGTAATGTGTCGCGGCCTCCGCGTACTTGCCGAGCTGCGAATACCCGTCTCCGATCAACGCCTCGGCCGCCGCCTCGAACTCCTTGTGCGCCGTGCCTGCGCTCTGTAGCACGTCGATCCCCTTCTGGTACTCGCCCTTGTCGTAGTAGGTCTGGGCAAGCAGCATCGCGCCTTGCGACGCGCCGGCCGTACCGCTCTGCGTCGACACGAGCTTCTGAAGGTCGCTCTGCGCGAGCGGAATGTTGCCCTGACCGAGCGACTGCTCGGCGCCGACAAGTGCCTGCTGCGCGCGAAGCTCCTTGCCTGCCTGGTTTCGCGTGTACAGCCAGCCGCCGGCCGCGGCCACAACGACGACCGCGATGGCGATCGTCACGGCGCGCGAGTTGACGTGCAACCACTCGTAGATCGACGCGGTACGATCGTCGAGGTCGCGACTTACAACCTTCTCACTGCGTTCCGTCATTGGTCGTCTTTTTGGGTCGTGACTCCGGTACGCGGAATGCGCACCGATGCCCCTGGGGTGACTCGAACACCCGGCCAACGGTTTAGGAAACCGCTGCTCTATCCACCTGAGCTACAGGGGCGTGGCAGCGCCCGAGCTCGGATGTTGCCGCATGGGCGCGGGACGGAAACATAATGCCTCCCCGAGTCGAGCGCGACCCGAGGAGGCAGATGCGCTGCTGTCTTTGTCAGTCCCAGCTCAACGCATAGCGGCAGACCGTCCCACCCTTCGCCCGGCATTCTTCCTCGACGACACGCACCCCCGTCGCGCCGCACATCTCGAGCGCCCGCCGATGCCAACCGACGATCGTCAGGCAGTCCGGGGTGCTGAACATCTCCGCGTCACGAGTCGTCAACACGGCGGACTTGTCACCGGTCTTCGTGTAGTCGCGGCGCCCCTTCTCATAGTACATCGAGTAGATCGCCGGCGTGCGCGTGAGAAAGGCATGCGGGTCGCCCCGCGTGATGAAGGCCTTGTGGACGCTCGTCAGATTCTTCTCTGCTGACGCCGCGCCCAGTCGTTCGAAAAACTCCGCCTTTCCGCCGCCGACCACGCGCACGATTGCGTCGTCCAGCCGTGTCCCGAGTTCGAGCGGGTACCATTTCACGGTTATGATCGATGCCAGCGCCTTCCGGTCCTCGTCCTTGAGCGCCGCCAGCACCTGATCGACGCCCGCCTTCCCGGCATGCTCCTCGACGAAGGCGAGGCGAGACTTGATGACGCTTCCCTTGATCTGCTGCATCTGAGTCGGTTTCGAGTGAGAAAGGTGGTTGCGCGGGAATGAGGGCAGATCTCGTCAGTACTCGAGCATGCACTCCACCGGCGTATCGCCAAGCCGCGCACGTCCGCCGAGAAAGCCGAGTGCCATCAGAAAGGCGTAGCCGTGAAGCTCCGCGCCTCCGCGGCGAACGAGCGCACCGACCGCGGCCGCGGTGCCGCCGGTCGCGAGGACGTCGTCGACGATGACCACCCGCGCTCCGTGCGGCAGCGCATCGACGTGGATTTCGAGCATGTCCGTTCCGTATTCGAGCGAGTATTCCTCGCCTAACGTGCGCCAGGGGAGCTTCCCCCTCTTGCGCGCTGGGACGAAACCCGCGCCAAGATGCTGTGCGATGGGGCCGCCGAGGATGAACCCCCTGCTCTCGACGGACACGACGTGCGTGATCCCGCGCCTCGCGAATGGTGCCGCCATCGCCTCGGTCATCTCGCGAAACAGCGACGCATCGGCGAGCGCGGGGGTGATGTCCTTGAAGAGGATTCCCGGCTTCGGGAAATCGGGGACGTCGCGAACCTTGGCGCGAAGTCGCGCCTCGAGTGGACCGGGCAAATTCAGCGTTCGATGGCGAAAGGAGACGGCAGTGTGTCGATGCCCGCAGCGGTCGGTAGGCGATGCACTATTTCCACACGCGCGCCCGGTGGCCCTTTCCCGACGGTCCGGGCGAATTGATCCAAGGTGCCTGGCGGACCCTCGGCCACAAGCTCCACTTCCCCGCTCGGGAGATTTCGCACCCATCCAGCAAGCCCCAGACGGCGAGCTTCCTCGCGGACGAACCAGCGAAAGCCGACGCCCTGCACGCGGCCGGAAATTCTCGCGTGGAGGCGGTCGGTCTCGTTCATCCCGGGCGGTGCCGGAGGAGGACAGCGAGCACCCCCGCGAGCGTCGCGGCTTCTCCGATCGAAGGATCGAGCGAAGCGACGTCGATGTCGCCGGCGCGGACGCGTAGCGCCAGCGATTCGAGGAGCTCGGCCACTGCCTGCGGCGCCGACGCAGCGGCGTGCGCGACGGAGTTGCTCATCACAGCCATCGGCGCCGCGGGCGTTGGCCGACGGTCGGCGGTTCGCGGATCAGCGAAGAGCCACGGCATCGCTTCCGTCGCCGCGATTGCCTCCGCGCGCGGTGACTCCGTCTCGCTTGGCGCTGACCCGGCCGCTGCTTGCGGAGCTGCGTCAGCGGCCGCCTCAGTATCGAGAAGCGCTTGCCTGGGCTCCCTGGCCGTCAGCGCGGCGTCCGGTGCAGACGGCTGAGCTTGCGGTGCGAATTCCGCGATGTCCGCGATCGCGGCACTCGCCGACTCCACGGGTTTCGACGGTGCGCGAGTTCCGATGAAGAGCGCGCCGCGCCGAACCTCCGGCGGAGTCAGCACGTTGATCGGTGGACGCGCCACCGTGGCCGCGCCTCGGTACGGTGGGAGCGGCGGCGTAAAGGGTCGAGCTCTCGGCGCGCTTTCTTTCTCGTCTGCCATGGGATCCAGGAGGCGTGGGTCACTATCGACGAGTCGACCCCCAAATAGTTACGCCGGCAGCAGTTGGCTATCCCTGCCATCCGTGTTGGCCGAGCAGTGGAACGAAGCGAACGGGCAGCACGTCCTCGCGCACGATGGTGCCCTGCTTTCGCGTGAGGAGCGCGAGCGTCTGCACATCCTGTCCGCCGAGTGGGATGAGCATGCGTCCCCCTTCGGCCAGCTGGTCCACGAGCGGCTGCGGCACCGAAGGCGATCCCGCGCTCACCAGGATCGCGTCGTACGGTGCGTACTCCCGCCAGCCGAGCGTGCCATCACCGACCAGGAGCGACACGTTGCGCACTCCCGCACGGGCGATGTTTTCGCGCGCGCTCTGCATCAGCGGCGCGATGCGCTCGATCGAGAAGACCTGTGCGGCGAGGTGCGCAAGAAGCACGGTCTGGTAACCAGATCCGGTCCCCACTTCGAGTACTTTCTCGCGTCCGGTGAGATGGAGGATCTCGAGATAGCGAGCGTGGATCGACGGTTGCGAAATCGTCTGGCCATTACCGATCGGCAGCGCGGAGTCCTCATACGCGCGGTGACGAACGCCAGTCGGAACGAACAGGTGGCGCGGGGTCTGCTCGACCGCTCGCAGGACCGCGAGGTCGGTGATTCCCTTCTCGCGCAGCGTTTCGACGAGGCGACGACGCGAGCCGCGCATCTCGCCGTCTAGAGGTCCAGCCACCAGGACTCCGGCGATTCCAGCATGTGAAAGTGCGTGAGGTCGAGATGGAGCGGGGTCACCGACACGTATCCGTCCTGCACCGCCTGGAAGTCCGAGTC
>JAICUE010000339.1 GCA_025936015.1 Gemmatimonadaceae bacterium | reverse complement strand
GCGCGGTCTGCAGCGGGACGACGACGGCGTCGACGTCCGCACCGTTAGGCGCGGTGAAATCAGGGGAGCATGCGGCGAGTGCGAGCGCGGCGAGAGCAGCCGTGCCGGCGTGTGCGAACCGGGCCATCGAGAACCTCCTTGAGAACACGACGGGCCGTCTCACCCTCATGGTGAGCGGCCGGTACTACCCGTCGGTCGCGTCGTCGCGATCGGCGAGCGAATAAACGCTCTCCGGCCCGGTGAGCCAGGCTCGCCGGGTCGACATCATAACGGGCTTCGTGTCCAGGAGGCCGCCGGGGGGGTCGGCCGTTAGGCGCGGCCGATGTCCCGGCGCGCGGGACATATGTTTACACGACCCTGACATTCGGCGCAAGGGCTGGCCGAAAGTGCGTGAAATTCGCCGCCCCCGATCGTCCACCAGTATGGGACGCAGTCGCGGCTGGTCGCCGCGTCGCTCCCCACTCGAGCGGAGCACTGACATGAGCATGGGCAAGATCTGCGGTTCACTCGGCGGATTCCTCGGCAGCTCGATCGGCTGGTGGATCGGCAGCGGCGGCGGGATGATGACCGCGTTCGCGGTCTCGATGGTCGGCACCGGGCTTGGCATCTGGGCCGGCCGCAAGTTCGCCGACAACCTCGTCTCGTAAAGCCGCACCGCGCACACGTACCGCGCGCTTCCGGCTCCGCCGCGGTGATATCTTTCGAGGTCACCGTTAGGGAGCCGCAGATGCACCGTTCGTTCGCCCTCGCACTCACACTCGTCCTCGCCGCGCCGGCGATCGTTGCCGCGCAGTCGGCCGCGACGCCATCGACGCCATCGACGCCCGCGCCGGCGCGCGACGAAGCGCTCCGTGCCGCGCTCATCTCCCGCGGCCGCGAAGATCAGGCGGTGCGCGAGGTCTTTCTCGCCGGTCATCATCAGGACACCACCGACCTGCGGCGCATGGCGGACGTCGACGCCGACAACACGAACTTCCTGAAGAAAGTCGTCGCCGAGCGCGGTTGGCCCGGCCAGTCGATGGTCGGCAAGGATGGCGCGCAGGCAGCGTTCCTGATCGTGCAGCATTCGCCCGACACGGCGTTCCAGGCGAAGGTCCTTCCGTTGCTCGAGAAAGGCTTCGCTGCCGGCGACGTCGAGGGCCAGCATTACGCGCTGCTCGCCGACCGCGTCGCGGTCCAGCGCGGCCAGCCGCAGCTCTACGGGACGCAGGCGTCGGTGGTGCACGGGCGCTTCGTCCTGAATCCGATCGCCGACTCGGCAAACGTCGACGCGCGGCGCGCGAAAGTGGGGATGCCGCCGGTCGCCGCGTACATGCGAATCCTCGATTCGGTCTACGGGACGCGGGTGCCGTAATGCGCGCCGCGCGACGCCGTTGCCGCCCGAGCCCGGAGTGACCGCGGACGCACCGCGCGCGGAGCGACCACAGTCGCTCGGCGAGGAGATCGCGAGCAGCGTCACGCACGGACTCGGGCTCGCCGGCAGCATCGTGGTGCTCCCGTTCCTGATCATCGCTGCCTCGCGCGATGGGGATGCGTGGCGCGTCGCCTCGGCGACCATCTTCGGCGTCTCGCTGATCCTGCTCTACGCGGCGTCGACGTTCTATCACGCGCTCAGGCCTTCGCGAGCGAAGCGGGTCTTTCGCGTCATCGATCACTCGGCGATCTACGTGTTGATCGCCGGCACGTACACGCCTTTTCTACTCGGGCCGCTGCGCGGCGGGTGGGGCTGGTCGTTGCTCTCGGTGATCTGGGCGCTGGCGGTCGCCGGGATCGTGATGAAGGCAACGTTAGGCTTTCGCTGGGCGCGGGCGTCGACGGTGGTGTACCTGCTGATGGGATGGATCGGCGTCATCGCCATCAAGCCGCTGATCGAAAACGTCACGCCGGAAGGACTGCTCTGGCTGTTCGCCGGGGGCCTCGCCTATACTGGCGGCGTGATCTTCTTCGTCTTCGACCAGAAGCTGCGCTACGCGCACGCGATCTGGCACCTGTTCGTCGCGACGGGGAGCGTCTGTCACGTGGTCGCGGTGCTGCGCTACACGGGAGGAAATGGTGTCTGAGCTGACGAAGACGAAAGGCCTGCATCCGCGCATCGAGGAGCTGCTCGAGCATCTCGACGAGCATCGCGCCGTGCTCAAGGATGCGGTCGCGCACGTCGCGCCCTTTCACAAGCTGCCGCGATCGGCGGACGGTCGCTGGTCGGTCGGCGAGATTCTCGACCACGTGCATCGGGTCGAATCCGGGTTCGCGCGGCTGCTGACCAAGCGTACGGCCGAAGCACGGGCGCGAGGCGATGCCGGGGAGACCGAGACGTCGTCGATCCTGGGGACGGTAGACAGCCGGATGCTGACCGATCGCAGCCGCCGCATCAATGCGCCGGAGATGGTGATCCCGCGCGAAGGGGCGACGGTGGAGGAAGGTCTCGCGGCACTGGCAGGAAGTCGGGCCGCGGTCCATCGGGCGCTCGAAGATGCGAACGGCGTCGCGTTAGGCGCGATCAGCCACACCCACCCGGTCTTCGGATCGCTGAACCTCTACCAGTGGGGGCTCGTCCTCGGCTATCACGATGCGCGCCATGCCGCGCAGATCCGCGAGCTTGGCGACCAGGCCCGCGGCGCCACGCCGGCGCGCTGACAGCACCTCCCCGATTGCGCAAATTCATCCCCGACGCCGCCGAGCCCTGGATCGTGCTCGGCCTCGTCGTCGGCGTCTTTCTCGGCAGCTATCTCCTCAGCCTTCCCGGGAGCGGGGCGGCGGCGGCGATCTCTCTCGACGACCACGAAGCGCTCGCGACGTTAGGCATCGAGGCGCTGTTCGCGCTGGTACTCGTCCCCTGGCTCTGGTGGCGCGGCTGGCGGGAGATGGACGCGCTGAGCGTCCCGTCCGGCCCGCTCGACGTCCCGCGCGGGATCCTCCTCTGGTTCCTCGCGTGGCTCGCGTTAGGCCTCGTCTTCAGCGTCGTCGCGCAGTTCCAGAAGGACTTGAGCGACCAGGCGGTGAAGGTGCACCTGTCGGACATCGTGATCATCGTGGTGTCGATCCTCAACGCGCTGTTCGAGGAGCTGCTCTGGCTCGCGTACGGGGTGACGGCGCTCGCCCGGCGGATCGGCCTCAAGCGCGCGTGCCTGGTCAGCATCATCTTCCGGACGAGCATCCACGCCTACGAGGGACCGCTCGCGGTGCTCGGCGTCCTCCCGATCGGGATCGTCTTCACGGTCTACTACGCACGCACCCGCCGCGTCTGGCCGGTGATCGTCGCCCACGCGCTCCAGGACGCGTTCGCGTTCGTGTACCTGACGCACCGCGGGGACCAGCGTTAGGCACCCGGCATTCGCAGCTTTCTGTCGTTCAAGGCTGTTGCAAAGCAAAAGCTTTCAACCACAGAGGACACAGAGGGCACCGAGGACAGCCCGTAGGGCTGAGCCGTTGCACCGGAGCGACAAAGATTGGGGCAAGCGTGGCGAATCCATCTCGCCCGCTTGCCCCAAAAGTGTCCAAGGCTGATGTGAGGAGAGCTGTTCGGGTGGAGAAGTGCTCTGTGTTCCCTGTGCCCTCTGTGGTTAGATGCTTTTGCCTTGATCTCCACTCCGGGCTGCGGTTCGCCTACGGTCTCGAGCAGGCATTGTGCTTGCCTCTTCCTGCAGCGGTCGGCCGATCAAGGAGCGGGAATGTCGCGCGCGTTTGTGAATGAGGATGCGGGGAGCAATGCGCCGCGGAGGGGATATGGGCTCCCCGACCGGGAAGATCCCTCGTACGACGCGGCTGCTGCGGCGGCGCTGCTCGAAGGGGCGCGCGCCGGCGAGACCGACAGCGCGGAGCAGGCGACGGGGTACTACTGGGGCGAGCCGAAGCTCCATGCGCACGTGCGGCGCATCCTCGCGAAGGCCATCAAGTCAGGCGACGACCG
>JAICUE010000026.1 GCA_025936015.1 Gemmatimonadaceae bacterium | reverse complement strand
TCCGAACGATGGGGTGAAGCGCCACATCACCCGTGTGGCGAACCGCGCTGCGCCGCCAGGCGCCAGCGCCCTGCACCGGTCACGCAACAAGACCGGGTCCAGGCGGTAAATGAGCAGTCGGTCGCACGCAGCTTTCTGCGTGCGATCGCGAACTACACACGTAGCGCCAATGACCGGAAGTTGTCAAGCGGATGTAAGCGACGTTCGTGCGACGTCGCGTCGCGAATTTTCCCTTGACAATCGGGCCATCCGGGGCAGAAACCACTCGTCGCGGGGTGAACTGCTCTTCGTCGCTGCACGCCGCTCACGAAAGCGCGCGGAGCGCGCTGCAACTCTTGACGAAAACCTGACATTCGATTTCGAACGCGGCCCACGTGCACTTCGATGCGCGGCAGCTTCGTGTCCCGCATGGCCGCGACGCAACAAGGGCGGCCGCACCTGCGGCCGCCCTTGTTGCGATCGTGTCCGCTCCGGGTCAGGGCGCGGGCGTGGCCGGTTTCGAGAAATCGACCGTCGGTGGACCGCTCCTCATCGCGGGGTCCGTCACCTCGAAGTACTTTCGCGGCTTCGCCCCGGTCACCTTGGCGGTGAGAGTCGTCGGGAATTGCCGGATGTAGGTGTTGTACTGCTTGACGGCATCGTTGTAATCGGTCCGCGCCACCGCGATCCGGTTTTCGGTTCCCGTGAGCTCATCCTGCAGCTGACGAAAGTTCGCGTCGGCTTTCAATTCCGGATAGTTCTCCGAGATCGCCAGCAGCCTGCCTAACGCGCCCGTCACCTGCGCGTTCGCATTCGCCATCGCCTCGGGATCGCCGCCACCCTTCGCCGCGAGCAATCGGGACCGCGCGTCGGCGACTTCGGTGAAAATCGTCTCTTCGTGCTGCGCGTAACCCTTCACCGTGCTGACGAGGTTCGGGATCAGGTCCGCACGGCGCTGCAGCTGCGTCTCGATCTGTCCCTGCGCAGCGCTCGCCTGCTCGTCGTACGTCTGGATGTTGTTGTAACCGCATCCGCTGGCCAGAACCACAACCGCGAACACGGCGAGCATCGGTCGTCTCATCGATCGTCTCCGTGGATGGATATGGAGGCAGCCGCCTCCCCGAATCACGCCCCGCTGAAGCTGAGCTGCACGACGTACTTGCCAGGCTTCACCGCGCCCGGCGCAAGCTTCCATGCGAGCTTTGCTTTCTGGTTCAGGCAGCTGTTCACCGCCTTCCCCGCTGCTCCGCTCCATCGTGCGTCGCCCACCGTCGCATTGGTGATTCCACCCGCGCCTACGGTCACGACCATCGCCACGTTTCCGCGGAGCGTCGGATCGCTCTTCTGCCCGAACTCCGTGTAGCAGAACTTCGTCATGCTCTGCTCGCGCTGCACAGCTTCGGTCAACTCCCCCGGCGCTGCAGGCACGCTCAACTGGCTGCCGCCGCTGCCCGGCGGCGGTGTGAGCTTCCGCGGCTTGAATGTGTCCGGCTCCGCCGCGGGCAGATTCGACTGGATGGTCGACAGGTCGGTCGTCTTCGTCGTGTCGAGGTGCGTCGTGTCGACCGGCATCGTGTCGCGCTGCACCGGCTTGTCCTTCGGGCAAGCCGCGAGCGCGACGACCATCGGCAGAATCATCGCCGTTGCGAACCGCCCCCGCAGCCGCTGCGTGGAAAGCGATCTCGGTCCGTTATTCATCATCGTGCGTTGTCCAGGTGGTGGTTGAGACCTGCGTGAATCCGCTCGTGCGCTGATACTACACCGCGAGCCGGTCAACATATGCGACCAGCCGCTGCAGTCCGTCGAGATACCCCGCGATCACCGGCTCGACGTCGCGATGGGCCAGCTTTTCCGTGCCTCGCACATGCCGGACCACACGCGTGAATGGTTCGCCGTCGAATCCTCCCTTGGCCGCGATCGTCGCGATCAGTACCTCGTTATCCGTCGAGGGAGTGTCGCCGCTGAGCCGCGCCACACCGCGAAAGATCACCATCAGTGTGCTCAGGCTCGCTTCGAGCAACTGCAGTTGCCGCTTCCCATCATTGCCCGCCGCGAGCACACCTTGGCGGAACTGGAGAAGCTTTCCCATCGCTTCCCGCTCGACCTGCAGCCGCAGGTCGCCCCGCGATACGGAGATTCCATCGAACGGTGGATTCCCGTAGAGCACCTTGTGCCGCTCGAGAATGTCTGCGTATTCCATCGCGAAAATATCGCTCGACGCGCGCCACTCCTCGACGGTGAGCGTCAATGGCGGCGGACTGCCACTCGCCGACCACGCTGCCCCGACAGCCGCCGCTGCCCGAAGTCTATCCGCCGGAAGCGATTGGGCGATCACCAGGACGTTGTAGTCGGAACGCTTCGGGATGTGCTCCCCGGCCGCCCCCGAACCATATA
The DNA here is from genome assembly GCA_025936015.1 of Gemmatimonadaceae bacterium. Classification (GTDB taxonomy): domain Bacteria; phylum Gemmatimonadota; class Gemmatimonadetes; order Gemmatimonadales; family Gemmatimonadaceae; genus JABFXC01. The sequence continues at coordinate 11,267 of JAICUE010000026.1, read as the reverse complement.
GCACCACGCTGTGCAACGCGTCGCCGTATGCGGCGCGTAGCTGCGACACGAGTTCGTCGAGTGTCATCATAGCCATTGCTAGAAGCTCCTCCCGGCCCCGCCACCACCGCCGCCCCCGCCACCACCAAAGCCTCCGAACCCGCCGAAGCCACCGCCACCGCCAAAGCCGCCACCGCCCCACCCACCCGAGCTCCCACCGCCCCACCCGCCCCCGCCGAACCCGCCGCCGCCCATCGGCAGGAAGAGCGGCAGGCATCCCCCGCCGCCGCATCCGCCGCGTCCGCGGCGTCTCCCGCCTAACGCGTTCAGCAGGAACATCACCACGAGGAAGATGATGAAAATCGTTCCCGGGTTGATCGCGCTCGCGACGCGCTGCCCCGCACCCGGCGCGCGATCGACGCCTGGCGTCACCGCGCTGTCCAGCGAGAAGTTGTATTCCTTCGCGAAGCGCTCGGCGACTCGCGCGGTCATCAGCGTGACTGCGTCGTCGTAGTTGTGCTGCTGGAGAAGTGGAATCGCTTCATCCTGGATCGCGCCGGCCGTCGCGTCGGTGATGAAACCCTCGGCGCCGTAGCCCGTCGCGATGAAAGTGTGCCCACGGCCGTCCGAGCTGGTCTCCTTCGGCACGAGCAGGATCACCGCGCTGTTGTTCCGCGTCGGATCGCCCGGATTCGACGCCTTGCCGAGCTTCCACTCGCGGATGATCTGCAGCGCGACGTCGCCGGGAGCGCGATCGCCGATGTCGGGCAGCGTGACGATCGCGATATCGCCCCCCGACTTCGCTCGGACGGTAGTTGCGATCCCGAGCAGCGTCTGCTCGGTCTCCGGACTGAGCACGTTCGCGAAGTCGTTCACGAACCCGGTCGGCTGCGGCAGCTGCACCGCCTGGGTCCCCTGCAGGGCGAGAATCAGCCCGATTGCCTGCAGCACGTTAGGCCACACCGTGGTATCGATCTCCTTGCGGACCCTGCAACGTGAAAGGTGCCTGCCGTGAGCGAGCCCTCACACGACAGAAGGGGCCGCACAGGCGGCCCCCTCCATCGCTCGTCCGGTTCGCGCTACTTCGTGAAGTTGAAGGGGAACCCGTAAGTCCCGCCGCCAAGGTCCGACGAAGGAAACTTCCACGAACGGATCCGGCTGACGATGCACGACTCCGATGCCGAAGCGCCGGCACCGCTCCAGGTCCTGCTCGTGATGTCCACGCCCGTCACCGTCCCGCTCCCGGTGATCGTGATCGCGACATTGATCGTTCCGGCGAGATTCGGGTTCGCGCTCAATCCATACTGGGTGTAGCAGTTGCGAAGCTGCGCCTCCCGCTCGCGCACGAACGTTCCGAGCTCGGAGACATCGCGTCCGCGGGCTGCTGGCGTGTCTACGGCGCGAACGCTGGGTGCCGAGACCCGCACGCGGGCTGCCGTCACACCACCACCGCCGCCGACTCCACCAACACCGCCACCGCCACCGCCACCGGTGCCCAGGCCGCCGCCGATCCCTCCGCGGCCGGGCGTCGTCGACCCTTGGCCGCCCTGCCCGTAGCCAAGTACCGTCTTGCCGCCAGCACCGCCGCCGCCGTTGCCATTCATTCCGCCGCCGGTACCGCCGCTGCCTGAATTGACATCGACGCCGCGAAGAATGCCGGATACGTCGCCCACCATGCCGCCGGTGCCTGAGCCGCTACCCGTGCCGAAGGCAGTACCAATCGCGCCCTCGCTGTTGGTCTCCGTGCGAGAACCCGGCCGGCCGGGCTTGGGATTTCCCTTCTGCGGTCCTACCGGACCGGGCTTCTTGTTCGTCGGTCCGGCGTCCGCCACGCGCGTGGCTTCGCCCGTCTGCGCGACCGGCGCCGGCGGCTGCTCCGGCTGCTCGGTGATCAGGGTATCCGCCATCGTGACCAGCACCGGCTCATCAGACGTGACCTCGTGATGAACAGGCATCAGATGGACGAGCAAAAGGAACGCGATACCGAGCGCTCCCGAGAAGGCATACGAGCCGAGAAGCGCGCGCCCTTCCTCACTCGCCCACTCGAAGCGCAATCCACGGGTGAACGTCGTCTCCGGCGTCCTGCCGGGTGGCGTCGCGCCGGAAGCGCTCGCGGGACGTAATGGTGTCGCCATGTCAGGAGCTCTGCTGAGTCGAACCGTCGGCGCCACTCTTCAGCACCTGCAGCGACACGTTTCGGAATCCCGCCTTGCGCGCAGTCTGCAGAACACGGGCGAGGAAATCGTAGCGCAGCGCCTTGTCGGCCTGCACCGCAAGCGTGGTCTTCACCGACTCGTCCGCCGGAATGTCATTGGCCTTCCGGATCGAGTCAGCGGTGATGTGGAGCGCCGTGTACAACGTCGGAATGACGAGCGGCTCGTTCGGCACGTTCGAAGCCGATTGCGCGGCCGCCTGCACCGTCATCACCCGATGTCCCGCCAGAATGACCTCGGCCGGCTTGCTGGCGATGCCTAACGTGACCTCGGCAGTCGCGGGTGCGCCCACGCTGCTCGACGGCAGCGAGACGCCGGTGACGGTCGGCGACATCTCGCCTAACGTCTGGGTCGTGAGCGAAAAGAACACGATCGAGACGAAGGTATCGACGAGCGGAACGAGGTTCAGCTCGGTCAACCGGAACTTGTGGAACATCGCGGTGCGGCGCGCCTCGCGCGCCGCCTTTGCGCGGCTCGCCATCTCAGCGTCCTCCCGGAGCGTTCGATGCAACCTGCGTCGAACGGGCTCGATTCCCGAGCGCGATGTTGGTGAAGTTCGCGATCCTCGCCTGCTCGAGGACCTTGACGACGTCGTCGTAGCTCACCGCGTCGTCAGGGACGACCAGCACGTCCTTGTTGTCGGGGTAGCTGCGGCGAACGTTCGTGAGAACGTCACGCAACTGGTTCAGCGCCCCCTGGTCGTGGCCGGCGATGTCCTTGCGGAACGGTACGCCGCCACCGGCGTGCTCCACCCGCAGCCCATCCGTCGTCACGCGCACAGCCAGCAGCAGGGTCAGGTCCGGCGCCTGGCCGGAGTTCTTCGGTTGCGGAGCCGTGATGACCGTCGGCGGCAGCGACAGATCGAACGCGGTCATCGCGGCGAGCGCGACACCCGTGTACGTGGCGAGGCTGAAGAACACGATCGACGTCAGGATGTCGACCAGCGGCACGAGGTTCAGCCCCCCGTGCGCCGTCAGCGGCGCTCGCTCGGAGCGCCGCTGCTTGATCTTGTGAAACCGCGACTCGGCCATCGCTCGATTACCGGTGTCCCAGGCGAACGTCCGGGCGATCGACGAGGGCGTTGATCAAGCGAACCGAGAACTCATCGACCTGCTCGATGATGGTCTCGGCCTGGCTGACCAGATACGCGTGGGCAACCGAGAGCGGCACCGCGACCATGAGGCCGAAGCCGGTGGCGTTCAGCGCGACCGCGATACCAGCCGCGAGCTGCTGCGAACGCTCAGTCGCCGACGCCGAGCTCACGGCGGCAAAGGCATGGCGCAGTCCGAAGATCGTACCGAGAAGACCAAGCAGCGTCGAGACGTTCGCGAGCATCGGCAGGTACTGCAGCCGGCGCGTCAGTCGGGGAATCACCGACAGCGATGCCGCGTCGGCAACGTTCTGCAGATCCCCCTCATCGCGCGTCCGGCTGCGCAGGATGAGCAGGCCCATATCGGGAAGAGCCGCCTTGGACTGCGCGCAGAGCTTGATCGCATCGTCGATCTTGCCGGCGCGCACGAGCTGAACGACTCGGTCGATGAACGCACGACCGTTGATCTTCGACTTGATCACGATCGTGTAAAATCTCTCGATGAACACGGCGAGTCCGATCACCGCGACGACGAGAATGAAGTTCATGACCATCCCGCCGTTCCTGTACCACTCAATGACCGTATTCATGACCTAGCGTCTCCGACGAGTGCGTGACTTGAAGAAAAAGGATCGTTGTGTTGCGTCTACCGCGGCGTACGAGCAGGAGGCGTGCCGGAAGGCGGCGTTGCCGAATCCGGGCGCGTCGCCGGCGCCGTCTGCCTAACGCTGTCGGCGGGCGTCGCCGGCGAAGTCCCGACCGGCATGGTCGCCCCCGGCATCGCGCCGGCCACGCCACTCGTCGCTGCACTGTCGGCGCGAATTGTCGCCGAGTCGACCGGCACCATCCCGGTCACCTGCCGCTTGCTCACGAGCTGGTACGCGGGAAGAATCGCCGGCCAGAAATCATGGTCGTAGAAGCGCGGATACAGCACCTGCCGGCTGTAGCTCGGCACTTCGCGCGGGCGCACCGTCACCACCTGCGGAGTCGGAACCTGTCCGCGAATCTCGATCGGCTGCTGCCGACGCTTCACCGGCTGCTTGGTGTTCTGCGCCTGCACCCCGAGCGGGAGTGCGAGCGCTGCCGCCACCGCGAGACCCAGCGTTGCATTCCGCATCATCATTCTCCCACCACCGGCGCCGCGCTGTAGCGCGCGGCGGTCGGTGGATTGACGTCAACATTTCCATTGAGGGCGTTGCGCGCCCGCTCGAGCCAGGGCGCAGCACCAGCGTCGTTCTTCAGCGTCTCGTCGGCGTCTGCCTTCTGAACGAGCGCCTGCCAGGTATTCTTGGCTTGCGTGTAGTAGGCATCCGCCTGCTGCGCGGAGCCGGTCTGCGCCGCGGTCCGCTCGGCGTCGGTGAGCCCCTCAGGCAGCTGCACGTTCTTGAGGAAATCGCCGTAGTTCCACTGCGCGAGACCCAGGTAGTACGTCGACGCTGCAAGGGCCTTCGGATCGCCCGTGCTGATCGCCTTCGTGAATGTCGCAACCATCTGCTTCAGCAGCTGCTGCTTCTTCGCCGATGCCGCTTTCACCCCTGCGGCGGTCAGCTTCGACTTGCTCGTGATGACGAGCTGCTCGTCCGCATACTGCTTGTACAGCGATGCGCCAGATCTGAAGTAACGATCGCCAGTCTGCGCCGCACACGTCGCCTTCAGGTCGGCGCCGACATTTCCACTGCAGAGTTTGGAGAGCTCTGACGCGGCCGCGGCGGAATCACCCGATGCCTGGAGCAGGGCGATGCGCTGCTGCCGTGCGCCAGCCGCCCGAGCGTCCCGCGGGAAACGCGACGCGAACGTCGCGTAAGCGCGTGCCGCGGTGGCGCTGTCTCCTGCCTCTGCGTAGGTCACCGCCGCGTTGTACTGCGCGTCCGCTGCCCGCTTGTCGCTCGGATACGCCGCCGCGAAATCCTCGTAGGCCTTCGCAGCGTCCGCCTTCTTCCCCGCGGAATCGAGGGTCACCGCGAGCTGCACCATCGCATCAGCGCGCCCGGTGAAGCTCTTGTTCTGCGAAATGAGTGCGCGCAAGGCGTCAATAGCCTGGTCGCGCTGTCCGGTCTCGCCGAGCAGCCGGGCCGCAAGCGCCTGGTACGTGACCCGATACTTGTCGTTCGGGTAGGTGCTGGCATAGCGATTCGACAGGTCGATCGCACGCTGGCGAGCCTTGAGAGACGCGGCCGCATCGTTGCGCGCACGTGCCGCGCTGTCAGCGAGCATGTACGTCGCAATCGCGTCGCGAAGCGCACCGGGAGCCTTGTCGGACGTCGGATTCTTGTCCGCGTAGGCAACGTACACTTCCTCAGCCGCGCGCTCATAGTTGCCCTGCTTGACGAGCGTGTCGGCGAACGTCGCGGCTGCCTTCGTGCGGAGCGTCGAGATGCTATCCGCGAGTGAACGGCGTCCCTTCGACGCCGCGTACTGCTGCGCCGCCTCCCACTGCACCTGCGCTTCGGCGTACTGCCCCTGCTTGTAGAGCGCGTCGCCGATCAGTTTCTGCGCGGTTGGCGTGTATGGATCGTCCGGGTAATTCTGTGCGTAGGTCTGGAAGGTCTGCTGCAGGACGTCCCAACGCTCGGTCTCTGACGCCCGGCGCCCCTTCTGGATGAGCGCCTTCTTCGCCAGGTCCGAGTCCTTGTTCTGCGCAACGAACCGATCGACCGTCGAGAAGAATGCGTCCTGGGTCGCGCGGTCGTTCTTGTTGTGGGTGAGCGCGGAATCGTATGCGACGATCGCGTTCCGTCCCGCTTCCTGCGCGATCGGACCACTCGTGTCCTTGTAATCGAACGCGGTCTTCGCGAACTGCGCTCCGGCTCCGGCAAAGTCACCCTGTCCGAGCAGTGCCGCCGCGTAGTAATTGTTCACCGCCTGCGCGCTGTCCGACTGCGCGAACTCGCCGAGATATCTCGAGTACAGCTGCGCAGCCTCGGCGAAGCGAGCCTTGTTCCCCTGCTGGGCGCTCGCGAGCAGGTACTGCCCGCTCTGGCGCAGTGCTTCTTCGCGCGCAGCCGCCGCGGAATCGGCAAGCCCCGGATTCGCCTGCGCCCACGCTGAACCGGGCGCGAAGTTCTCCACGAGGCGAAGGCGTGCCGCCTGCGCCGAGTCGAACTCGATCATCCGGTTCTGGTAGATGTCGACGATCTGTTTCTGGATGTCCAGCGCGCTCGAATCTGTCGGAGCCTGCTGGAGCAGCGCGCGGAACGCCTCGACCGCGCGAGGGAAATCGCCCTGGTCGCGAAGCCCCGTCGCGACGCGACGCAGCACCGTGGTCTGGTACGGCGCGCCGCCATGTGCCTCGAAGTACTGGCTCGCCGCCTCCGCCCCACCAACCTGCGTGAACGCGATCGCCATGTATTCGATCGCCTCACCGCGCAGGCCGAGCCGCGATTGCTGCTCCGGTGTCAGCTTGTCATAGGCCGCGACGAGCTGGCCAAAGACGTTGACGGCCTGCTTGTACTCGTCCTGGCTCGTCTGCGTCGCCTGGTTGTAGTACGACCAGCCAAGCTTGTAGAGGGCGAGGAAATAGATGTCGCCGTTAGGCGGGTTGATCTTCGTGGCCTGCTCGTAGGCGGTCGCGGCCTTCGCGAACAGCCCCTTTCGCGTCGCTCCGCGCTCCTTCGAGGCGAGCTCGAATTCGGCGTCGCCGAGGCGGAAGAATGCTTCGCCGCGGAACCGCGAACTGTCCTGCGCGGTCACCAGCTCGAACATCCGCGCAGCGTCGGCGTAGCGGAGCTCGGCGTTGTACAGCGTGCCGAGGGTGTACGCCGCAGCGTCGATACGATCGAAGGTCGGATACCGGCGGACCAGTTCCTCGTAACGGGCGATCGCCGGCGCGTAGTCGGGCCGGATCTGCCCCTCGCGCGCGGTCGCGCTCGAATCCCCGGGCGCCGCCGCGGTCGCACGCTGTGACTGGGCGAACTGTTCGTCGGCACGCCGGACGAGCAACTCGCCGAGCTGGAGGAGCGCGTTAGGCCTGACGTTGCTGGCCGGATACTCGGCAAGGAAGCCTTCGAGCTTCGAAATCGCCGAGTCGAGCGCCGCATCGTCAGCGGCCCGGACGTCGCTCACCCAGCGTGCAGGCGCTGCCTGCGCGCTGAGCGCGATGGGGGCGGCGAAGATCGCCGCGGTCAATATGCGCAAGGCTCGCAGCATGGTCTACTTCTGGTGCGGCTGGGAATCGCGAGTCGTACCGGCGGTGGCCCCGGACGAGGGCCCACTTGCAGGCGCGATGCTCGCGCTGCTCGTCGTACCCGTCGTCGGCGCCTGCCCGGCGTCGATCGCTTGGAAGAAGGAAGCGCTCGCGGAGCCAAACTCCGCCGCTTCGGTGTCTCGTTTCAGGCTGGCGATCATCTCCGTCGCCCGCGCGCGGAGCTCGGCGTCGACGACCGCGACAACCGAGTTCTCGGCCGCCGTGCGCCTCGATTCAGCGGCCGCGAGCGCCGCCTGAAGGGTGCGCGTGCGGTCCGACCCGCCACTCTGCAACCTGGTGATTTCATCGGTCACCGCCTGTCGCGCGCCGGCGAGCGCCGCCTGGCTCTCGCCAAGAAGGGCCGCCAGTCGCTGGCTGTGGGCGTTGACCGAATCGCGTCGGGCGAATACCGGGTGATGACCGAGTGCGGTGTCCAGCCCTCGCTCGATGATATCGGCGAGTTGGAGGTATGCCGTCGCGGTCTGCGATTCCGTGTCGAGAATCGTGTACTCAGGGCTTCCCTGCGCGCCATTCAGCAGGCTCTTCACGCTGTCGAGCGACGCGCGGTTTTCATTGGCCATCATCCGCGTCGTGTTGATCTGCGCGACGAACATCTGCCGCAGACGAATCGCGGCAGCGTCCAGCGCGACCGCGAGGTGCGCGAGGGAATCTCGCGCCGCGGTCAGCTTCGCCGCAGTCGCGCCTAACGCATCGGCGTCCGAGTTCAGCCGCGTCTGGAGTTGCTGCAGCAGCGCGATCTGCCGCTGCTGCGACGCGAGCAGCTCCGCGAGCGTGTGCTGAGCGACGACGACAGCCGCGTCCGCTGCATACAATGCCTGTGACCGCGAGGCAAATTCCTGCGGGTTCTTCGTTGCCGAAGCGGGCGCGAACACGACCCGGCGTGGCAGGTCATTCGTTGAAGTCAGCGCGTCGAAGCGGCGCGACACGTCGTCGAGCGAGATGATTTCCGACGCCGAGACCGCCGGCACGATGCTGGTGGCGCTGTCGCCGAATGCGGCAGCGAGCACCTGTCGCTCCGATCCCGCCGCGTCATCCAACGCGATGGTCTTGCCATTCGCCGGATCGTTGACGAACAGGAAGCCGGCGGCGCGAGCCTGCACGAGTGCGCGCGCTGCCTGGCTCATGGAGCTCTGGGCCCGCGACTGGAGGTCGCGCGATTCCGATGTTGCCGAATCGGCGACAGTCCGGAAGACATTCGCCGCATCGGTGGTACGGCCAAGCTGGAGAAGTGCCTGGCCAGCCATCAACCGCGACTCGTCGCGCTCGGGCAGTTGCGGGTAGCGCGTCGCGAACTCGTCGAACGCCTGTCCTGCGGCGGCAATGTTGTTTCCCTTGTACAGCGCCCAGGCCCGGGTCAGCTGGGCCTGCGCCGCCAATCCGCTCGTCGGCGCGACCTGGCCGGCAAGGCGCGCTGCATCGTCGTACCGTTCTCCTTCGTAGGCGACCTGCGCCGCCGTCAGGCGAACCTGATCCTGCAGCTCACCAGTCGCCGTCGAAGCGAGCGCTTCGAGCGTCGTGACCGCGGAGGCGCGCTGCGTCGTATCAGCGCGCAACGCGGTCAGGGCTTCCATGTATTGCGCGTACTGGGCGTATGGTCCGCCCGCGGTCCGGGCAGCAGCGAATCGCTGCTGCGCACCCGCCACGTCGCCAGTCTGGTAGGCCGCGAGACCTGCGACCAGCGTCCCCAGGCCCTGGTCCTGGCCGGACATCGTCCCCGCCATCCGGATCGCCCCGGCGTAATCACCATGCCGGTATGCGTCGAGCAGTAATTGGCTGCGGAGAAGCGCGCCGAAGCGCGCACTCGCGCTCGATGCAGCCAGCGGCGTCGCGACCGAACGAAACGCGCTGTCCATTCCGAGGCGATAGTAGGCCTGCGAGAGCAGGAACATCATGTCCTGGCGGCCGTGCAGCGCGCCACTCGCGGCCGCGTCGGTCAGTGCGGTTGGCGATGTCGACAACCACTGCAGTCTCGTCAGCGCGGGGATGAACCGATCATCCATCAGTTCGTACAGTGCGACCCGAATCTCCGCATCGACTCCGCGCGCCTGATCAGCGGCCGGTGTGATCGAGCTGTCGCGCCTAGTAAGCGCCGATGCGGCACTGCTGTCGCCAGCTGGCGTCGCCACCGCGGGCTGTGCGCTATCCGGACGCGCTGGAGCGGGAGAGACCTGTGCCGCAAGTGGCACGGCCCCCGCGAGGAGCGCAATGAGCCCTGCTCTGCGAAACATAGACACCCTCGATGCCGGCGTCAGAACGGTGTAGTACCGCGGCTCGTCCACGTCGTCGGGACGACCTGACCATTCCGCACTGCGAATTGCACATATGTCACCGTCTCACCTGCGGCCGAGACGTTGACGGACTGCGTCATCGGCTGGCCGTTGACGGTGATGTTGATGGCGACCGTGTGCGGCGTCGGAAGCACGTCCGCGCGATATAGCTGGTCGACGGCTCCCATCCGCAGCGCACCGTTGGCAGTGACGGTGTAGGTCCGATTCTCGACCGGAGCGTTGTCGACCTGAAGTGTCGTCGCGCCGAGGATCTGTCCTGGTCCTGTCGAGGAATCCGCCCGAAGCAACACGACGAGAACGGCGCCCGACCGGCGACGCACTGCGTTCGCGATCGTCGTAAAGCGATCGCGCTGCTCGACCAGGTTGTCCTGCGATGACGTCAACATCGCGTCGAGCTGCTGCAGCGCGTTCATTTCATTGCTCATGAGCAGCGCCTGCGCGCGCTGCTGCATCATCTGCGCGATGACGTTTTCGATCCGCGCCTGGAGTTGCACGCGCTGCGATCGAATGTCGGCGAGCTGCGCTTGGGCCTGCTGCAGCTCCTTCACCAGCTGCTCACGCTTCTGCGTATACGCTTGCTGGTTCGCATCCTGCTGCGCGTGCAGGCGCGTTGACCCGCCTACCGCAACCAGGGCCATCAAGGCCACTGCAATTCGCTTCATCGCCGCTTCTCTGAGATCAGGGTTCGCCGCGATCAGCGCTGCGGCGGGGTCGTCGGGGTCGTCGGGGTCGAGGGCGTACCGGTCTGCGACTCCACTCTCCGCAAGCGGTCTTCGAGTCGCTTCAATGCCTCACGCTCCGCACTGAGCTCTGCCTCTGCCTGTGCTCGCCGTTGTTCGAGCTCAAGCAGATTCTGTGCCTCATAACGGTTGATTTCCAACTCGAGGGCCGCGATGCGCTGCTGGCGCGCCTGGATCTCCGCGAGAAGCGCCTGGCGGGCGCGCTCGAGCTCCGCGGCGCGGTTCTGAAGGAAATCACCGTGCAGCAGCGCGAAGATGTTGCTCTGCCATCCAAGCGAGAAGACAACCTTGCTGTAGTTATAGATGCGCGTCGCGCGTTGCGCGTTCGTCGGAGTGCTCGACGTATCACTGGCTGCGGAGCCGGCTCCGAGCTCTGTCAGATAAACACCGCCGCGGATGCCGCGGTAGTTGAGCACGCCACCGACGTTGTAATCCCACGCGTTGTTCTCGGCGAGCAGGGTGACGCCGAGGTTCGGCGTTGCGTTGAAGTCGACTTTCCCGCCATAGAACAGCCCACCGGTCGAGTGCTTCGCGTACTGCTCGACGGGCAGGTCGCCGTGGTCACTGAACAGGCCGTTTCCATAACCGGCCGAGAACGACAGGTCGATGTCGGCCCAATTCGGACGGATGTCGGTCAGCGAGAACGACTCGGTCGCGACACCGTAGACCGAATTCGCGGTGCTGAACGATTGGTGCAGAGAATCCGCCTCATGATGCTGGTTTGGATCCCCGCCCTGTGAGGGCAGCAGGTTG
>JAICUE010000457.1 GCA_025936015.1 Gemmatimonadaceae bacterium | reverse complement strand
TGAACCACTGGAGATTGCGCAGGAGAATGTCGGCGAACCGGAGCGTCACAAGCGTGTGCTTCTGCAACACGTAGTACCCGCGCTCGTCCACCTGATCCGTCATCTCGTACACGTGGACCCGCGCCTCCAAGCTCGGGCCATCGTCGCCGGCCCGGTCAAGGCAGATCGTCAGCACCTCGGCATCGTGAAATGATGGCCAATAGCCGAAGATATCGATGAGGACTTGGGCGTTGCTGACGAGTTCAGTCTTTGTCATGCGACAACGGCGGTGGCTGGCTAACGCGAATTATACTGCCGAACTGAGTTGACAAACCTTGCGGCAAACGGCGGCTAACGCCACCCCGGCATCACTCGAACGTACGCCCATCCCCGCCCACAGCTTCTCACATAGCTGCTCGAATCTTATGCAACCGAAAAGGGCCGCATAAGCCAGTACCGCCCTCCACGCGTATGGCCGCGGAGGAAACCTCTGAACTCACCACCCGTCCGCCGGACTCCGCACGCCACGCCCGCCCCGATTCAGTACGTGCGTGTAGATCATCGTCGTGCTCACGTCCTTGTGCCCCAACAGCTCCTGCACCGTCCGGATGTCGTAGCCGTCCTCGAGGAGATGCGTCGCGAACGAGTGGCGAAGTCCGTGGCAGGTCGCCCGCTTCGTCAGCAGGGCGCGCAATCCCGCCTCGTGCACCGCGCGCTGCAGAACCGATTCGTGTGCATGGTGTCGGCGCAGTGTGCCCGTGGCGGGATCACGGTATCGCGAGGACGCGGGGAAGACCCATTGCCAACCCCACGCGCGCGCCGCCTCCGGAAGCTTGCGCGCCAGCGCTCCGGGAAGCTCCACCTCGCCGCCGCCGGCGGCGAGGTCGCGCGCGTGCAGGGTGCGCACCTGCTCGAGCTGCGTGCGCAGCGGCGCTTCGACGCTCGCCGGCAGCATGGTCACGCGATCCTTGTCCCCCTTCCCGCCCCGCACCACGATCTGCCGCATCTCGAAGTCGATGTCCTTCACGCGCAGCGCGAGGCATTCGTTGAGCCGGAGGCCGGCGCCGTACAGCAGGAGGGCCATGATCCGCTTCGCGCCGTCGAGCTGCTCGATGAGCGCGCGCACCTCGTGCCGCGTCAGGACGACGGGCAACCGCTCTCGTCGCTTCGCGCGCGGTACGCCAGTGACGAACCCGATCGGCCGCCGCAGCACGTCGCGATAGAGGAACTGGATCGCCGCGAGCGCCTGCGACTGGGTCGCCGCGCTCACCTTCCGCTCCGTCGCGAGGTGTCCGAGGTAGGCGCGCACCTCCGGCTCGTCCAGCTCCCGCGGATGCCGGCCCCGATAGTGACGGATGTACCGCCGGATCCAGGCGACGTACGCCTGTTCGGTCCTCCGACTGTAATGCCGAGTCCTGAGCTCGAGCCGCACCGCGTCGAGGATGGTGGTCGCCATCCCGATCTATCGCGCGACGCTCGCCGGATACGACATCATCGGCGCGCACCCCTGACCCGTCCCGCGCACCGATGTCCCGCGTCCCCGCATACGCGCTTCCCGCATTCCCTCGCTGTCGGGCGCGTCCTTTGCGCCGCCGGCCGGCATGTTCTTCCGCTCCTGGGCCTCCCTCGGGCAGGTCGTCCTGGCCTCGGCGATCGTCTTCGCCATCGTCGTCGCCATGCTCCGCTTCGCCGGTCAGCGGGCGCTCGCCAAGATGTCCGGGTTCGACATCGTCTTCACCGTGACCCTCGGCTCCGTCGTCGCGACGGGCGCCATCTCGCGCGACGTCCCGGTCGTCAACGCGATTGCGGCGCTGATCACCTTCCTCGTCCTCCAGGAAGTCATCCGCTTCTTTCAGTCCCGCTCACTCGGCATCCACCACGCGGTCCGCGAGCAGCCGGACGTCCTGCTCTGGGACGGGCACCTCCTCGAGGACCGGCTCCGTGAGACGAATATCAGCGCCGACGAGGTCCGCGCCGCCGTCCGGAAGGCCGGGCTCCGCTCCCTCTCCGAGGCGCGCGCCGTCGTCCTCGAGAACGACGGCGACTGGTCGGTGATCGCCAAGCGCGACGGGCCGAGTGACGAGTCAGCCTTCTACGGCCTCCCGATCCCCGGCCATCCCGAAGCCAGCCGCGGCGACGACGACGCGCGCGCGGTGCCGACGTCCCCGCGCCGGCTGCCCTGACGCCCGCTGGCCCGCCACGTCCCTGTCGCGCGCCCACCAGCGCCGCGACGACGCGCCCGGTCGATCGTCAATCAATTGAAGGCGGCGGCCGGATTCCTGCGGTCGATGGCCGGCGCGACCGTGGCACCTTACGGGTCCCAGGGGTATTCTCATCGGATGATGTCCCGCACGACGAGCCGATCCGCTTCACGTCTGCACTGGCTGCGTCGCCTCGGCCGAAGTCTGGCCCTGGTGGCGCAACTGCTCGTCGTGCTCGTGCCGCTCAGTGAAGGTCGCGAGGAGCAGGCGCTCAGCCCGCACGTCGAGGCGCCTCGCACGGCGCCGCACGTCGGCCATCATCCTGACGTCTGTCCGGCCTGTACCCTCTCGAGTATCCTCGGATGCATCGACGAGCCGCCTCGCCTCGGCGACGCGATGGTCCGCAGCGTCGACGCCATTGCGCCGTCGTTCGCGCGTACCTTCGCCCAGAGCGACCGCGCCGGCTCCAACAACTCGCGAGCCCCACCTCACTCCGCCTGA
>JAICUE010000387.1 GCA_025936015.1 Gemmatimonadaceae bacterium | reverse complement strand
CGCGACCGGGCGTTGTCGGGAAGGAGCAGCCGGGTCTGCTCGCCTAACGGCATGGCGACGTTGGCCGCCCAGAGAAAGGGCAGCGGCGCCGAGCCGGTGTTGGTGACCTCGTAGCGCATCGCGATCTCGCCCGGGCGCGCGCTGACGACGCGAACGAATCGATACGGAAGGCGATCGCCGGTCCAGGCGAGCGTGGCCTCGACCGAACCGTCGAGCGTCGCGATCGTCGCCTTCGGCACGATCCGGTGCAGCTCGCCTAACGCTGGCTGCTCGAACGCGACACCGGTGTGCTTCGACAGCACGCGGCAGGGCAGCACCGTCGGGAATGCCTCCTGGTATCCGCCGGCCAGCGTCACGTCCGTCTCCCGCCTCTCCGGACCGTCGCTCGGCGGATCACTCGGCTCGAGCCATTGCCGCCCACCCAGCTCGAGGACGGTGATCCGGCCACCCCACGCCGGCACCATCACCACCCGCGCGCCTTCCGCGCGCAACTCGATCTCCCCGGGCAGCATGCGCGCATCCACCGCCCGCTCCCGTCGCCCGGCGAGCCGCGACAGCAGCGTCCCGACCGCCTGCGTGCGCCGGTCAGCCAACGTCAGGCACGATGCCGCGCGTCGCGAAGATCCGCGCGACCGCTTCGCCAATCTTGTTGTTCGGCGTGCTCGCGCCCGCCGTCAATCCGACGCGCACCGGACCGACCGCCGGCATCCACCCCTCGGCGATCTCCTCGCGGTGGTGCAGCCCGGCGGGACGGTAGCGGATCTTTCCGCTGTCCGGATCGATCGCGGTCGCGTCCTCGACGTGGTACGTCGTCACCCGCTCGGCGCAGATCGCCGCGAGGGAGATCGTGTTGCTCGAATTGTAGCCGCCGACGACGATCATCACGTCGAGCGGCTCCTCGAGCAGCTCGCGCACCGCATCCTGGCGGTCCTGCGTCGCGCTGCAGATCGTGTCGAAGGTGCGGAAGTGCTCGGCGCGGTGGGCCGCGTCATAACGGCGCTCCATCGCGGCACCGACTTCCTCGCCGATCGCCAGCGATTCGCGCGCGAGCATCGTCGTCTGGTTGGCGACGCCGACACGCTGCAGGTGCCGGTCGGGATCGAAACCGGGCGAGATCGAGTGGGCGAACTTCTCGAGGATCATCTCGCGCGTCACGCCCTTCTGCTCGATGAAGTCGCAGATCGCGCGGACGTCGTCCATGTGCCTGACGACGATGTAATGGCCGTCGGGGTACTTCATCACCTGCGACGCCGTCGCCCGCGTCTCCTCGTGATAGTACTTGCCGTGGATCAGCGCGGTGTAGCCGTCTTTCGCATAATTGTCGACGCGCTTCCAGACGTTGAGCACCGAACCGCAGGTCGTGTCGACCATGATGCAGCCGTTGGCGCGCAACGTCTCGAAGTCGGCGATCGTGACGCCGAACGCGGGCATGATCACCACGTCTTCGGGACGGACACCGGAATAGTCGAACGAGCCGTCTTTCGCGGCGGCGAGGATCTCGATCCCCATCTCGCGCAGCTTCGCGTTGACGTGCGGATTGTGGATGATCTCCCCGACCATGAAGATCTTCTTGTCGGGAAACTTCCGCCGAGTCTGGTAGGCGTACTCGACCGCGCGCTCGACCCCGTAGCAGAAGCCGAACTCCTTCGCCAGCCGCAGCGTGACGTCGCCAGCCGCGAGTGTGTAGTCATTCGCGCGCAGGTAATCGACCAGGCGGCCGTCGTAGTCCGACGCGAGCTCGTCCTGGACCTCGGACTTGAGCCCGAAACCCTTGCGAAAGTAGGTGAGATCCTGCGGAGGCATCATCGAAATCTATAGAACGCGAAAGCTTCCCGCACCTGAACCGGATGGACGATCCATGACGATCGATGATGATCGGCGTCGCATCCGTGCGCGCGCGCCGCTCACTTCCGCGAGCCTGTGACGCCGCCTACAATCTCCCGGATGCCTCCCCTCACGTCGGGCGATCCATTACCACCCCTCCTCCGCCCGGCACCCCTCGCCAAGGGCGACTTGATCGGTGTCGTCGCACCATCGTACTCGCCAAGACCCGGATGGTTGCGGCGGGGCTGCCATGCGCTCGAGCGCGCTGGCTACCGCGTGATCCTCGACCAGGAAATTCTCACGCAGCGTCGCTTCAACGTCGCAGAAGACGAGCGGCGCGCCGAAAATTTCATGGGGATGTGGCTCAATCCCGAGGTGAAAGCGGTGATCGGCGGCACGGGGGGCTACGGCGCCGTACGCATGCTTCCACATCTCGAGCCGGAGATCTTCCGCCGCAATCCGAAGATCTTCGTCGGCTACTCCGACGTCACGGCACTGCATCTCTGGCTCATGCGGCGGGCGAGCCTGCGAGTGTTTCACGGGCCGACGGTCGACGATCTCATCCCGAGCTCGCGCGACCCGACGATGTCGTCGCTCCTCACCTGCATGACGAATCCGCGTCCCGCGGCGCGCATCGGCCGCGAGATGGCGCGCTCCGTTCGCCCCGGCCGCGCCACCGGCCGCCTCGTCGGAGGCAACCTGTCGCTGGTGCAGCAGACGATCGGCACGCCGTACGAGATCGACACTCGCGACTCGATCCTCTTCCTCGAGGAGACGCGCGACCCGATGTCGTACGTCGATGAGCGTCTCGTCCACCTCCGCGCCGCGGGACTGCTCCGCGGCGTTCGGGGAATCGTGCTCGGCCAGTTCTCCCTCGACCGTTCCGAGGAGGAAGAGTTCGAGAACTTCCTCCTCGACCTCGTTGCCGATCTCGGCATCCCGATCATCACCGATTTTCCCGCCGGGCACGAAGTCCCGAATCTCACGCTTCCGATCGGCACCGAGGTCGAGCTGGTCGCCGAGGACCAGACGGGATGGCTCGTCTACAAGGAGGATGCATTGTCGGCTCCATCCGCCGAAGCGCCGGCCGCCGAGGACGCGAAGTGAGCCCGACGCGCCGCGGCTTCATCGCGAGTACCGGCGCGGCGCTCGCCACCGCGGCCTGCGCGCCTGCCCTGCAGCTCCGCGCGCGCAAGCAGTACGACGTGGTGATCCGCGGCGGTACTGTCTTCGACGGGACTGGCGCACCCGGCGTCGAGGGCGATGTCGCGATCTCCCGCGGATCGATCATGGCTGTCGGCCGCGACGTCAGCGGCGGGGGCCGCACGGAGATCGACGCGCGCGGCAAGGCGGTCGCACCCGGCTTCATCGACATCCACTCGCACGGCGACGAATCGCTGTTCGACGATCCGCGCTCCGAGTCGGTGATCCGGCAGGGCGTCACGACGATCGTCGTCGGCCAGGACGGCGATTCCCGCGCGCCGTCGCGCCGGCCGGTGACCGCGGCCGGCATCGTCCGTG
>JAICUE010000056.1 GCA_025936015.1 Gemmatimonadaceae bacterium | reverse complement strand
TCCGCCATCGACGGCGATGACCCCCGAAGCGACCGTTCGCAGCACGGCCTCCGTCCGGCGCCGCGCCTCGACGAGCGCCTCGAGCGACTCGCCGAGGTCCGTCGCCATTCGCCGGAATGCGGAGTACACCGGCCGGAACTCGATTGGCGGTTGAGCCGCGAGCGCCGGCTCGCGCTCTCCGGCGGCGATCGCGAGCGCCGCCCCGCGGAGTTCCCCGATCGGCCGCGCGAACTGCCGAGCCGCGACCCCGCTCAGGCCGAGCGCCGCGATCGCGCCGATTGCCGTGAGGAAGAATACGAGCACCCCGAGATCGCGCCGCCGCCGGTCGAGCAGTTCTTCGCTCACGGGAGCGGGCGCCGCGACGACGACGCGCTGCCCGCGGTCGTCGGTCATCGCGCGGTAGCCGACGACCGTCGATGTCGCGCCCACCCGGGCGGTGCTCGTCGCCGTCACTTCGTCGGACACGGCGAGACTGAGGAAGACGTCGGGCGGGAGGAACTCGCCGAACGGCGCGAGCGCCTCGTAGAGCGTGTCGCTCGATGCCACGAGCGCGCCGCGGTCGTAGCGCAGCAGCGGCCCCGGCGTGCGATCGTTAGGCCCGCTGACATCGGCGCCTTCGGTCGACCCGGCGACCGACCGCAGCGTCTCGCGCAGCAGGAGCTCCTGCGATTGGCGGTCGTCACGCTTCAGCTGGCGGTACGACCACCACGCGAATGCGACCGCCGGCAGCACGAAGAAGGCAAAGAGCACGAGCGTCAGGCGCGAACGATAGCTTCGCAGCCAGCGTCGCCGGCGGACCTGGATCCACCGGACGTAGCCGCCGTCGGCGAGCGCGCTGAGTGCCCAGAGCAGAGCGACGAGCGCGAGGTTGGCGAGCACGATCAACAGCCCGCGCTGGATCAGCGACGACACGGGCCGCAGCTCGACTTCGGCATGGGCGCGCGACAGGCCGCGCGCGGTCTGCAGCAGCCAGTCGCCATGCAACTCGTTGTCCGCGCGCTTCCACGTCCGGCGCGAGGCGTCGACGACCGCCACGGAATCCGCGCCTGTCAGCGACAGCGTGTAGGGCGGATCGCTCGTATTCCCCAGCGGGCCCCCGATCAGCGGAGCGAACGGGTCGCCAGGCACCAGCCGCGTCCGCGGCAGGACGAGCGCGGACGTCACCGACCGGTCCGCGTTAGGCACCGCCAGGACGAGGAAGACGCCGAGCGGGCCTAACGCCGGCCGCAGAACCGGCACCCGGCGCGCGCGTGCCTCGGCGACGGCGGGACTCGTCTCGTCGGTCGCTGGCTCGAGGCCGCCGGTCGATAGCGCCGACAGTCGCGTGCCGGTGCTGTCCCACGCGGCCAGCTCGACCGGATATTCCGCGGCCGCAAGATCGGAGGCGACATAACGGGCGAGCAGTTCGGCGCGCGACGTGGGAGGCGGCGCCTCGGCCAGCTCGTGCGCGAAGCGATTCAGGAGAGCGAGGGCGTAGTCGTCGGCGGTGCGCAGCCCCTGAACGTCGCGCGCGGCGAGCTCGACCCGCTTGCGGGCAGTCACTCCCCAGACGAGGGTCGCCGCGCCGAGTGAAGCGATCACCGCGGCCGCCGCGACGAACCGGGTCGTCCGCCGGGTGAACGCCAGCGCGACGATCGCCAGGACCCAGAGCACAGGGTACCAGCCCGGCCACCGGCCCGGCACCTGCCAGAACATCGGTCCGGCGAGCGCCGCGCCGATCGCGATCAGCGGCGCGACCGACGACGGCAGTCCGCGGCGGCCGCCTAACGCGGCGCGCCCGGCTGACGCGCCGGCGAGCAGCAGCACGCATCCCGCGAGAAAAAGGGCCGTCTCCCACGACATCCAGAGCGCGGCCGACACGCCATCCGGCGGCGGCTGCATCCCGCGTGCGAGCTCGCGAAGCAGAAAGGGCGCCGCGCCGGCGATCACGATCACCACGCCCGCCGCCCCCGCCCGCGACCGTCTGGTGAACGGCGACCGGAGCAGCGCGAGGAGGCCAAGCAGGAGGATCGCACCGGTCAGCGCGAGGGCGCCGGCGCTCGCCGTCCACGGCCCGCCTAACGATGCATAGTAGAGCGCCGGGTCGAACACGCGCGTGACGTTCGACAGCGCGTTCAGCGGGACGAGGCCGACGGCCAGCAGGGGAACGACCAATGCGCCGAACCGTGACCTCAACCCGCGCCGCGATCGCCAGACCGCGCCGACGAACGCCGCCAGGGCGAGCGCGAGGAGCACAGCGCCGCGGAGCCGGGCCCGCTCGAGAAGGCCCGCGACGGTCGCCGACGGGGACGCGGTCTGCGGCGTCAGGACGAGCGGCGGACCACCGTCGCCGACCGTTAGGCGGGCGGCGCCGGGTCGCCCGGCAGCCCCGCTGCTCAGCTTCTCCGAGCCGGGTTGCATCGCGGCGCCCGAGTCGCGCGCCGCCGTGAAGCCCCGAACGCCGGTCGCCCGCGCGACCACGACGTCGAGCGGATGCGACAAGCTGCTCCCGGGCGGCTCGGCGTGGATGAGCGCTGTCGCCACGGCGCGGCGTGTGCCCCCCTTGGCGACCGCGTACAGCACGACGTAGGTGGGGGTGGTCGCCACGCCGAGCGGCGACGTGAGGGTGTCGGTGGCGACACGAACTACTCCTCCCCACGCCAGCGGTTCGTCGCATTCGTAGACCACGATTCCCCGCTCCCCCGCTCCGCCGGACAGGCCGCCGACAAGCGCGAACGCCGCGGCTCGCTCGCCTGGTGCGACGAGCGCTCGCTGCGCCACCTGCCGCAGTTCGGTGGCCACACGGACGAGTTCTTCCTGCATCCGCCCCGCGGCGGCAGCGCGCCGGGTCGCGTCGTAACCCGACCACGCGTCATGCACGCGTGACAGCGTGCGTTGCTCGAGGCCGCTCCCCACGCAGGCGATCAGCGCGAGTCCGCTCGCGATCCCGCGCCACACGCGCGCGCGGCGCCCCAGCGCGTTCGGAACAAACGCTATCGACGCGAGCGTGGCGAACGAGGCCGCGGCGAGATACTCTATTCGAGGATCGCGAAGCCACCCCGCGAGCGCGAGCAGCGCGATCGCCGTCGTGAGCGTCCACGGCGCGAGCTGGTCGCTGCGCAGCGCTTCCCCGCTCCTCGTCTGAACTCCTGTCACGTCCGAGATGGCGTCCTCACTCCCGGCCGGCGTGCCGCGCCGCCTCAAAGAGCTCATCCCGTCCCAGGTCGCCGCTGTTCTCGCCGACGACCCGCGACTCATCGTGCCGGTCGGAACCTGTGAGCAGCATGGGCCTCACCTCCCGCTCGGCTGCGACACCCTGATCGTCGAGCGTCTCGCCGATGATCTCTCGATCGAGTTCGGCGCTCTCCTCGCACCGACCTTCGAGTACGGCGTGAATGTCGACACCGAGCGTGCCTTCGCCGGAAACGGCTCGCTCCGCAAGAAGACGCTGCATCGCGCGCTGAACGACCTGCTCGCCTCCTGGGAAGCGAGCGGGGTGCGCGAGTTCATCCTGTTGACTGCGCACGAACACGATCCGCATCAGGAAGCGCTCGCCACCGTCATCACCGCCGAGGCCCGCGTGCGCGTCGTCGACATCTTCAACATTGATTTCGCTGACCTGCTGGAAGGACAAACGGAACCGATGCACGGGGACGAGGTCGACACGTCGATCATGCTCTACCTCGCTCCGCAGCTCGTTCACCTCGAGCTCGCACAGGATTATATGATGTCACGCGATGAGCTGCGACGTTATCGGCGCGGCTGGCTCAAGGTCCCGAAAGGGAGCGCCGGTTCGATCGGCCGGCCGACCCTCGCGACCGCCGAGAAGGGGAAGGCGCTGTACGAGCGCATTCGCAGCCGCATCAGCGAGCGCGTCTTCCTCGCCCCTGCTCCGGTTTCGTGAACCCGGCAACGCCGAGCCGTGTATCACCCGGCATGCGAACTCGACTTCTGACCGCTTTCCTCGTCACGCTCGGCGCGTTTGCGCCCGCTGCGTTGGCTGGGCAGACAACAATCGTGGATGAAGGGAGCTTCACCGTGACGCGCGCCGGGCGCACCGGGCGCGAAGACTTTCGCATCGTCCGCGTCGCCTCGCCGAACGCTGCGCTTGTCGCAACCGGAACGTCGGTGAATGGAACGACGCGTGTCGTCGCCGTCCTGCGAACCGATACGAGCGGCGCGCCACTCGACTTCCAGCTCGATGGTCGCGAGGCGAACGAGCCGCGGGAGCGCATCACGATCCAGGCCGCGCGCGACCGGCTCGCCGCGCGATCGCAGTCTCCGACCGGCGAGTCCGCCCGCGAGTATTTCCTCCGCCCGGGCATGGTCATCTTCGACGATGCGTTTGCCCACGAGTACTACTTTCTTACACTTCAAGGACGGGACGCGGTCACAGCGGTGCTTCCCCGACGCAACGAGCTCGCCCAGCTTCACGTAACTTCAAAGGGCGACGAGCCGATCGAGATCGCCGGCAGTCGCGTCATCGCCCGTCACTATGTCGTGAGCGATTCGCTCAACCAGCGTGAGCTCTGGACCGACTCGGCCGGACGGGTGCTTCGCATCGAAGCGCCGGCGCTGGCACTCACCGCGGTTCGCGACGCTCTCCCGACCGATCACTGAGGCCGGCAATCACGCGACGCCTCGCACCGTGCGGGGCGTTTTTGCTGTCGCTCGCTGAAACCGCTTCACCAGCTTCACCGTATCACGCGCTGTACTCACAGCCAGGAACCCCCCCAGATGCGATCTGCTCTCCTCTTCGCGATTGTCATTGCCAGCGCTCCGCTCGCGGCGCAGACACGCGACTCGGTCACCGCCGCCGGCCCGGCGCTCTCGCTCGAAGACGCGTTGAGGCTCGCCCGGAACAACAACCCTGATCTTCAGCAGACTCTCGAAAGCAGACGGACCGCGCGCGCCAGCTCTCGCGCTGCGTACGGCGCACTGCTGCCGAGTTTGGACGCGTCGTTCGGCGGCCAGTATCAGGAGGGGGGACGCCAGATCTACAACGGCGTCACGCTCGGGACGAACCCGAACACGATCGGCTCCAACTATTCGCTCTCGCTGGGCTACAACCTGAACGCGGGATCGGTCATCGCGCCGCGCGTCGCCGCGGCGACTCGCGACGCGGTCGAAGCGGACATCACCGGCTCGACCGAGTCGCTGCGCTCGCTCGTGACCCAGCAGTACCTCACCGTACTGCAGGCGTCGGCCAAGGCGGATCTTGCCGATACTCTCGTCGCGGCGGCCCAGGCGCAGGTCGAGCTGGCGCGCGCGCGGGCCGCGGTTGGATCGGCGACATCGCTCGACGTCCAGCGCGCCGAAGTGGATCTGGCGACGCAGCAGGTACAGGCGCTCCAGGCGCGCAACCAGATCGAGATCCAGAAGCTGAAGCTCTTCCAGCAGATGGGCGTCGACCAGCCGGCTGGTGTCGAGCTCACGAGCGCGTTCACCGTCACCCCACCGACGTTCTCGCTCGACCAGCTGCTCTCGCTCGCGCACGATCAGAATCCGCAGGTCACCGCGCTGCGGGCGCGGGAACGGGCCTCGGCGCTCACCGTTAGGCAGTCGGAGGCGGAGTACACCCCGTCGCTCCAGGTCAGCACCGGATGGGGCGGTTACACCCAGCGCTTCACCGACGAAGACGCCCTCGTCGCCGATGCGCGCGCCAACGTGGCGCAAGGCTACGAGAGCTGCCTCGCCGACAACTTCGCCCGGTCCGGCGCGGGACTCTCGCAGCACCCGTGCAACTCGTCGTTCACCGCGGCCGACGAGTCGGCGATCCGCAACGCGAACAACCAGTATCCGTTCAACTTCACGAAGAGTCCGTGGTCGATTCGCGCGGCGATCACGCTGCCGATCTTCAACGGTTTCCAGCGTGAGTTGCACGTCGAGCAGGCGGTGGCTGCCCGCAACAATGCACGCAGCCAGGTTCGCGCCCGCGAACTGCAGGTCAACGCTGACGTCACCGGTGCGTACCTCACCTTGAACACGTCGCTCAAGAGCATCGCGCTGCAGGAGAAGAACGCCGCCAGCGCGCGAGATGAGCTGCGGCTCACCGAGGAGCGGTATCGCGTCGGCGCGGCGACCTTCCTCGACGTGACGCAAGCGCGCGCGACCTACGAGCGCGCCGAGAGCGACCGCATCAACGCCGTCTACGATTACCACAAGGCCTTCGCCGCGCTCGAGAGTGCGGTTGGGCGCCCGCTGCGCTAACCCCCCGAGGCAACAACATGAGCAAAAAGGTGAAGTACTCGATCGTTGGCGTCGTCGCTGCGCTCGGCATCGCGCTGATTGCCCTTACCGCGATGAAGAACGGCAACAAGGGCGTCGAGGTCCGGATCGAGCCCGTCGCCAAGCGCGACCTGGTCGCTTCGGTGACTGCCAGCGGCCAGGTCAGCCCGCATACGAAAGTCGACGTCGCGTCCGACATCAGCGGCCGCATCGTCAGGCTCGCCGTGAAGGAGGGCGACATGGTGAGCAAGGGCCAGTTCCTCCTGCAAATCGAGCCGAATCAATACGAGGCCGCGGTGCAGCGCGCCGAAGCGTCGCTGGCATCAGCGCGCGCCGGCGAGGCGCAGGCGAAGGCGAGCCAGATCCAGGCGCAGAAGAACTACGAGCGCTCGGCCGAGATCAGGAAGAGCAACGCGGCGCTCATCTCCGACGAACAGCTCGAGCAGCTGAAGACGCAGGCGGAAGTGAACACCGCGCTCTACGACGCGGCGGCGCACCAGGTCGATCAGGCGATCGCGCAACTGCGCGACGCTCGCAGCTCGCTCGAGAAGACGACCATCGTCGCGCCGATGAGTGGACGCGTGACGCGCCTCAACGTCGAGCAGGGTGAGACGGCGGTGCCGGGCACGTTCAACAAGGACGCCGCCACGCTGCTCACGATCAGCGACATGTCGGTGCTCGAGACGAAGGTCAAGGTCGATGAGACCGACGTCGCGCGTATCAGCGTCGGCGATTCGGCGCAGATCCAGATCGATGCCTTTCCGGACACGACGTTCACCGGTCGCGTCGTCGAGATCTCCAACAGCTCGGTGAAGACCGCCGCAGCGACCTCGCAGGGCGACCAGGCGGTGGATTACGAAGTCACGATCAAGCTGCTCGACCCGCCGTCGGAAACGCGGCCGGACTTTTCCGCGACGGCAAAGGTCGTGACCGACAAGGAAATGCAGGTCCTGTCCATCCCGATCATCGCGCTCACCGTGCGTGAGGACGAGTCGCTGAACAAGGGCGACACCGCGGTCGGTCTCGGCAAGGCGCGTCCGACGAAGGAAGTCGGCAAGCGCGACATCGAAGGCGTGTTCGTGGTCGGCAAGGACATGAAGGTCGAGTTCCGCCCGGTGAAGGTCGGCATCGCAGGGGACAAGTACTTCCAGGTCATCTCCGGGCTGAAGGAGGGCGATCGCATCGTCGCCGGGACCTACCAGGCAATTCGTGATCTCCGCGCTGGTGCGCTCGTTCGCGAGGCGCCGCAGGACGACAAGAAGCCGAAGACTCCAGCGGAGGCGAAGGGCGCATGAGCACGACGGACGAATTTCCGATCAGCACCACTGAGGAGCGTCAGGCGGTCGTCGCGACGGCGGGCGCGCCGCCCGAGGCGGACTGTGTAATCGTCACTCGCGGGCTGAAGCGCGAGTACGACATGGGCGGTGAAGTCGTCCGCGCGCTCCGCGGCGTCGACCTCGCCATCCGCCGCAACGAGTACGTCGCGATCATGGGGCCGTCGGGTTCCGGAAAGTCGACGCTGATGAACCTGATCGGTTGCCTTGATACGCCTGACGATGGCGAATACTGGCTCAACGGCAAGCTCGTCTCCGACATGAGCGACGACGCGCTCGCGCGGGTGCGCAACAAGGAGATCGGCTTCGTCTTCCAGACCTTCAACCTGCTGCCACGAGCCAGTGCGCTGCACAACGTCGAGCTGCCGCTCGTCTATGCCGGCGTGCCGAGCGAAGAGCGCAAGCAGCGCGCGATGGAAGCGCTCGAGCGGGTGCAGCTCGGGCAGCGCGTCAACCACCGTCCGAACGAGCTCTCCGGCGGACAGCGTCAGCGCGTCGCGATCGCGCGCGCGCTGGTGAATCGGCCCTCGATTCTTCTTGCCGACGAACCGACCGGCAACCTCGATTCGACGACCTCGGAAGAAATCATGCGCGTGTTCGCTGAACTCGCGGCCGAGGGACAGACGGTCATCATGGTGACGCACGAACCCGACATCGCCTCGCACGCACGGCGCGTGATCGTGCTTCGCGACGGCGTGATCTCCAGCGACGACCGCCGGGAAGCGTTCACCGCGAAAGTCGGACTGTAGGCCGCTCCACCACACCGCGAAGCCCCCCGCCTGTGCCACTATTCGACGCCGTCCGTCTCGCGCTCGCGCAGATCTGGGCGCAGAAGCTCAAGAGCGTTTTCACCCTTCTTGGCGTCACGATCGGCGTGATGTTCCTCATTGCCGTCGTGTCGATCGTCGAAGGGATGAGCAAGTACATGGAGGAGGATTTCGCTGGGCGGTTGCTCGGCGTGAACACCTTCACGCTGCACCGTTTTCCCTGGTTCGACGGCAACACCACCGAGGAGATGTGGCGCGAGTATCAACGCCGCCCGCGCATCTACTACTCGGATCTCGGCTTGGTGAAAAGCCTCCTCCCCGACGGGACGCGGTATGCCGTCGAGAGCCAGGACAATGTCCGGGCGACGTCGCCTTTCGCGCGGCCGCGGCAGATCGAAGCGCACGCTGTCGACGGGGACTACTTCACGATCAAGAAGTACGACCTGACCAGCGGCCGCACGTTCACGTCGCAGGAGCTGCAGCTCGGCACGACATCGATGGTGATCGGGAGTGAAGTCGCGGATTATTTCTTCCCGAATCTCGACCCGCTCGGCCGGGAGCTGAAGATCGGAGGTATCCCGTATACCGTGGTCGGAGTACTTGCCAAGCAGGGAACGCTCTTCGGCCTCTCGCTCGACAAGATCGCCCTCGCGCCCTACAAGTCGCCGCTGCACCGCCTGACGAACCCGCGCGGCGACATCGACGGCATCATGGTGCAGGCGCCGACCGCCCTCGCGATGAACGACGCGATGGAGTCGGTCCGCGAGGGAATGCGCGGACACCGCAAGCTGCGGCCGAGCCAGCCCGACAACTTCGCGATGGAGACCTCGGCCTCCGCGCTTTCGTTTCTCGCCAAGATCAAGCAGATGCTCGTCGTCGCCGCCACCGCGCTGCCGGCGATCGGCTTGATCGTCGGCGGGCTGGTGATCATGAACATCATGCTCGTCGCCGTTGCCGAGCGGACGCGGGAGATCGGCATCCGCAAGGCGTTAGGCGCGAAGCGGCGCGACATCCTCAGCCAGTTCCTCATCGAAGCCGCGACGCTCAGCACCTTCGGAGCGATGATCGGGATCGCGCTCGGCGCGGTCATCGCCTTCCTGATCGCGAAGCTGTCGCCGCTGCCGACCCACGTTGCGCTCTGGTCGGTGATCATGGCCACGGCGATCGGCACCGGGGTCGGAATCATCGCGGGAGTGTATCCTGCCAGCCGCGCGTCGCGGCTCGACCCGATCGCCGCCCTGAGGCAGGAGTAGACCATGGCACTCGGAAATCTGGCCGGTAATCTCGTCGAGGGTGTCGGGATCGCCTTCGATGCGATGCGGGCGAACAAGGTCCGCGCCAGCCTGACGATCATGGGTGTCGCGGTCGGTGTCTTCGTCGTGGTCGCGATGTCGGCGGCCGTGCACGGGATCAACGCGAGCGTCGCCAAGGATCTGGAGTCAGCCGGGCCGACGTCGTTCTACGTCTACAAGCGGCCGATCTCGATGATGAACGCCTGCGACGGCACCGATGAGACGTGCCCGTGGCGACGCAATCCGCCGCTGACGGTGCGCGAGGCCGACGCGCTGAGCCGGCTGGAAACGATCGAGGCCGTCGCGGCGCATTCGCCGACGCAGGAGCGGGTCAAGTACAAGGACAAGGAGCTGCGGAGCGTCGGGATCGATGCCTACACGCCGAATTGGACCAAGGTGGACGGCGGCGACATCTATCCCGGGCGCAGCTTCACCGCGCAGGAAGCTGCGGCCGGCGCACGGGTGATCATCCTCAACGACCGGGCGACAAAGGAACTGCTTGGTGAGAGTGAGCCGATCGGAAAGTACGTCGACGTGCAGGGCCAGCCCTTCGAGGTCATCGGCGTCTATCACTACACGGCGAGCGTCCTCGGCAAGCCGGGATCGGCACAGAGCGGCGACTCGCCGACAGCGATCATCCCGCTGGAAACGGGGCGCCGACACCTGA
>JAICUE010000407.1 GCA_025936015.1 Gemmatimonadaceae bacterium | reverse complement strand
GCCGACGGCTCCGCGCCGCACGTACGCGCGGCCGATCCGGAGCTCAGAAATACAGCGTGATCCGGATCGGCCGCAGGACAGTGTTCAGCGACAGCCCACTGTAATCGGTGCCGGTTCCCTGCGTCTCGTTCCTCCCCCGGCTCATGCTCGCGTTCAACGTCGCCACCGCGCCCAGCGCGAGGTGCGGCGCCACGAAATACTGGCCGCCGATCTCGCCGTAAATCCCGAAGCTCGTCTGCGAGGAGCGACTGGTGATTGGATTGCCGAAGGCGTCGGCGAGGCCGGTCTTCTGCCGATTATAGCCGAGGTCGAGTCCGAGCTCGGTCGTCGCCAGCACGCGCGACGCGATCGAGGCATGGCGGCGCATGCCTAACGCGAGATTCAGGTTGCGCACGGTGTTCACCGTCTTGTAATCGCCGTCCGGGGTGGCCGTGGTGCGCGAGATCGACCCGTTGAAGCTCAACACCAGCGCCGAGCGCGGGTTGATGAACCGCATCACTCCCGCGCTGTTCGCCGCGCCTCCCGAGAACTCCGCCGCCCACTGGCCGGCGTGAAAGGCAGGGGCTTCCTGCGCGCCGAGCGCGGGCGCGGTGATGAGCGGTGCAACGATGAGCACGACCGCGATGGAAAGGGTTCGCATTGCAGGGCTCCGGTGAAGGGGTGGTCCAACCAGAACGCATCCCATGGACAAGTTCAGCGTTAGGGAGGTAACCCTTCCTTCGCCCGAGCCGTCACGAAACGCGTGGCCTCGCGAGTGCCACTGGCGCGGTCGGACGAGCGTCGCCCGATGCAGCGATCCGGGCCGCGACCGCCTAACGCCTCGCCTCGTTCACCATCGCGATGATCTGGCCCGTCGTTCCCGTCTCACCGATCCGCGGGAAGATGCGCGTCACGCTGTTGGCGTGGGCATCGGCATTCGTGTCGGTCATCGCGTCAGTCGCGAGCGTCACGTTGTATCCGAGCTCGTGGGCGGAGCGCGCCGTCGACTCGACTCCCGCGCTCGTCGAGATTCCGGCGATCACCACCTGCGTCACGCCGAGCTTTCTGAGACGCGCGTCGAGATCGCTGGTGGAGAATGCGCCCCACGAGCGCTTGGTCACCGTGATGTCGCTCGGCTGCTGATCCAGCTCGGGCACGAGCTTCGTCCAGTCAGCGGGACGATTGGCCATGCTGCGCGACTGCTCGACGCGTCCCGGCGCGCCGGCGCTGACGTTCACGAGCACCACCGGGAGGCGGCGCGCACGGAACGCGTCGGCGAGTGCGCGCGCGTTGCGCACCACGTCGGCGGACGGGTGCGCCGTCGGCATCGCGACGATTCCCTTCTGCAGGTCGATGAGGATGAGCGCCGTCTTCGGGTCGAGCGCGGTGAGTGGCATCGAGCTCCTTCTTCGTGATGACGTGAGGCAGCACTCGGCTCAACGACCTGTCAGTCGAAGACCGCGACGTCACGATCGGCGTCCTGCGCGTGGCGCGAGTAGTGGGTCACCATGCAAACTGTGCTCCCGCACCCGGCGCGTCGAGCGGCGTCTCAGTCGTAGCGGAGGGCGTGCATCGGATCGACCGCCGCCGCGCGCCGCGCCGGGATGAATCCCGCGGCGAGCGCGACACAGGCGAGGAGCAGCACCGCGATCGCGACCGATGCCGGGTCGTGGCCACCGAGCTGGAACAACAGCGACCGCGCCGCCTGGCCGAGGAAGAGCGCGGCGGCGATGCCTAACGCCCCGCCGACCACCAGAATCGCGACGACCTGGCGCATCACGAGGCGCCGTACCCGCGCCTGGTCCGCGCCTAACGCCATGGGCACCCAGATCTCGCGCGTCCGCTGCGTGACCGAGTAGGAGAAGACTCCGTACAACCCGAGGTTGAACTTTCGTGCGAACTCCTCGTTGACGATCGCGACGCGCTGGCCGCCGACCTGGGCGCTCGTCGTGAACTCGCGTCCGGCGATGAGCGGGACGCCGAAGTTCGCGAAGTAACCGGCGCCGATCTCAGCCAGCGGCGGCGTTGAGCCCGAGCACGGGGAAGTAGGAACCGCTGACCAGCATCGCGTCGCCGGTCATCGGCTCGTTGCGAATTCCCAGCGAAACGGACTGCAACCTGTGCGCGGCGATCCCGGTGAATGGCGTCTGCGCGCGCTCGAGATCACGGAACATCGCGTAGCTGAAAATCTCGTCGCAGCCGCCGGCGTCGTTGCACGACGTCGATCCCTGCATCGGACCGGGGGCGGAGAGGTTCACCAGCCGGCTCGGCTCGCGCACCGGAAGCGGATGCCAGAGCAGCTGGTCGAACATCGAAAAGATCGCCGCATTGGCCCCGATGCCGAGCGCGAGCGAGAGCACCGCGATCGCCGTCACGAACGGAGTCTTCAACAACATCCGGGCGGCAAGCGTAATATTTTTCATTGGGGGTATACCGGACGGGGCGACCGCGACCGACGGAGCCGGTTGGACAACGGGATGCCGCGCTGAGTTTGTTCGGTCGCGGCGATACGCCCTCCGCCTGTGCGGGGTTTCACTCGCGCCCGGCCAACGACGCAAGCAGACGTAAGCATCAGAGCCTCACATCGTGCGATTCAGCAGACTTCACATTCAGTCCATCACCGCCGGTGGCATCGCCGGCGTCGTGCTTCTCGCCTCGGCGGCGCCCGCGCTCCGCGCGCAGGACAATCGTCCCGAGTTCACGCGTCAGGGTCTGTTGATCCCGAACTTCGCGCTCGCCGCGGGCGTCGATCGCGACTTCTCGAAGGACGCGGCGGACGCGGTGCGCTCGAGGGTGGCCAAGCTCTCGAACAAGAAGGAAGTCGACGTCATCGACGGCTACGCGATGCTCGACAAGCTGGAAAAGGCGAGCATCCCGACCGACACCGCGCTCGCCGAAATCGACGTGCAGGTGCTCGGCCGCGACATGCGGGCAGACGAATACATTCTTGGGCGCGTCGAGGCGGCGAGCCGCCAGGGCGTACGGTTGGGCGGATCGCTCGTCCTCATGCGCGAGACGCGGCTGCGCCAGCCGCTGCCTGACGTTTCCGGCACCGACCTAGATGCAGCGGCCGACCAGATGGCCCGCGCGATCGTCGCCGCGCGCGGGCAGCTCCCGCCGATGCGCCGCTGCGAGAACTCGCTGCG
>JAICUE010000451.1 GCA_025936015.1 Gemmatimonadaceae bacterium | reverse complement strand
GCCTTCGGCCCGGTCGGGTCGGCGCAGCCCTTCGAGAGCGCGACGCCGGCGCCGAAAGCGTCCGCCGCGCGAAACAGCGTCCCGACGTTGCCGGGGTCGGCGACGTGCCAGAGCGCGAGCGTGACGGGACGGACGCCGCGCGGCAGGTCGTCCCGCCGATAGACGGCGACGACGCGCGGCGGATGCGCGAGGGTCGAGACCTCGGCGAGCAGCTCCGGCTCGACCGTCTCCCCCGCGATCAGCAGCTCGACCGGGTCGACGTCGCCGGCGAGCAGGTCCTCCCCCTCGACGACGAAGAGCCCGAGCTTGTCGCGCCAGCGCCGCTCGTGCAGCTTGCGGACGAGCTTCAGCTTCTCGTTGTCGCGGGAGGTGATCACCGGGCGGAGGCTAACCCCCGCCCGGCGTCCCACGAGACCGCTACGCCTCGAGCGCCGCTTTCGCGCGCTCGGCGATCACGCCGAAGGCGGCGGGATCGCTCACCGCGAGGTCGGAGAGGACCTTGCGGTCGAGCTCGATTCCGGCCTTCGTGCAGCCGTTGACGAACTGGTTGTACGACAGCCCGTTTGCGCGGGCGGCCGCGTTGATCCGCGTGATCCAGAGGCGCCGGAACATGCGCTTCTTGTTCTTCCGATCGCGGTAGGCGTAGACGAGCGAATGCTCGACCTGCTCCTTCGCGTAGCGGTAGTGGGTGGACTTGCGCCCCCAGTAGCCGCTCGCCTGCTCGAGGACCTTGCGGCGCTTCTTCTGCGCGTGGACAGCTCTCTTGACGCGTGGCATCAGATCCCCAGCAGCTTCCTGAGGGCCTTCTCGTCGCTAGGCGCGACCTGCGTGTCCTGCTGGCCGCGCTTCCGGCTCCCCGGGCTGCTCTTCACCAGATGGCCCGGCGGCGTCGTCCGGTGGCGACGCCGGCGCATGATCTTGCCGGTCCCCGTCACCCGGAAGCGCTTCTTCGTCCCGCTGTGCGTTTTCGTCTTCGGCATCTCGTTTCACTCCTGCGTTCTTCGTCGGGCCGAGCAGCATCACCATGTTCCGTCCGTCGAGCAGCGGCTGGGACTCGATCGCCCCGATCTCCTTGACGTCCTCGGCGAGCCGCAACAGCAGGTCGCGACCGCGTTCCGGATGGGTCGTCTCGCGACCGCGGAACATGATCGTCACCTTCACCTTGGCGCGCTGGTTGAGGAAGCGCTCGACGTGTCCCTTCTTGGTGTTGTAGTCGTGGACGCCGATCTTCGGGCGGAGCTTGATCTCCTTGACGTGGATCTGACTCTGGTGCTTCCGAGCCTGCTTCCGCTTCTGCTCCTCTTCGTACTTGTACTTCCCGTAGTCCATGACCTTCGCCACCGGCGGGTCCGCCTGGGCCGCCACCTCGACGAGGTCGAGGTTCTTGGCATATGCGTGCTCGCGGGCTTCGTCCGTGGACTTGATCCCGAGCTGGGTGCCGTCCGCGTCGATCAGGCGGACACGCGGCACGCGGATGTTCTCGTTGATGCGCGTCGTGTCCCGGTTGACGGGGCGGGTGTGCTCGGCCGGCCGGCGTCTCGGCCTCAAAGGCAAATCACCAAGTTGGGCTCATTCCTCCTGATCTCGATTCCAGAACCGAAAAGCCGCTGCATGCAGCGGCCCGTTTCCTCGTCGTACCGACTCGGTTGAACCCCACGCGTACCTGTCGGCCGCGGGAGGTGAGGAACGGGTCCGCCCCTGCTTTTCAGACGGCCAGCGTAGCAAGCTTCGAGACGAAATCCACCAGGGATTCCTGGGACTGGGCCCCGCCGCGCTCGCGGATCGAGAGGCTCTCCGCGCTCTCCCGGTCGCCGAAGACGATCGTGAAGGGCACCTTCTCGAGCTCGGCCGCCCGGATCCGCTTGCCGATCGTGTCGGTCGGCTCGGCCACGTCGACCCGGTAGCCCGCGTCGCGCAGCCGCTCGGCGATCGCCGCCGCCGGCTCGAAATGCGCCTCTCCCACGGGCAGCACGCGCACCTGCACGGGGGCGATCCAGAAGGGGAAAGCGCCCGCGTAGTGCTCGGTGAGGATGCCGACGAACCGCTCGAGTGAGCCGAGCAGCGCGCGATGGACGACGTACGGCGTGTGCTCGCGGTTGTCGGCGCCCATGTAGCTGAGGCCGAACCGCTGGGGCATGATCGCGTCCAGCTGGATCGTCCCCATCTGCCACGAGCGGCCGAGGGCGTCCGTCATGTGCAGGTCGATCTTCGGCCCGTAGAAGGCGCCGTCCCCCTCGTTCACCTGGTAGGCGATCCCGCGGCGGTCGAGCGCCGAGCTCAGCGCACTCTCGGTGAAGTCCCATTCCTCGTCGGTGCCGACCTTCTTCTCCGGCCGGGTCGAGAGCTCGAAGCGCGCCTCCAGCCCGAAGAGGTCGTAGAGATAGGAGGCGAAGTCGAGACATCCGAAGATCTCGTCCTCGATCTGCTCGCGCGAGCAGAAGATGTGGGCGTCGTCCTGGGTGATGTGGCGTACCCGGAGCAGGCCGTGCAGCGTCCCGGTCGGCTCGTCCCGGTGCAGCGTCGACGACTCGGCGTACCGGAAGGGCAGGTCGCGGTACGAGCGCAGCTGTGACCCGAACAGGAGCATGTGGCCGGGGCAGTTCATCGGCTTCAGCGCGAACTGCTTCTCCGAGTCCTCCTGCGAGGAGACGAAGAACATGTTGTCCTTGTAGTTCTCGTAGTGCCCCGAGGTGACGTACGTGTCGACGT
>JAICUE010000486.1 GCA_025936015.1 Gemmatimonadaceae bacterium | reverse complement strand
CGCACGCCAACCTCGTCCCGTATCAACTGTTCGAGGCGGCCGACCGGCCGATGGTGATCGCCGTCGGCAATGACGTGCAGTGGGTCGCCTGTGCGCGCGCGCTCGAGCTCGACGCCCTGGCGACCGACGACCAGCTGCGAACGAATGCGGGCCGATTGGGGGCGCGAGAGCGAATCGTGATCGGGATCACACGCCGGCTGCGGGAGCGTTCGGCGGCGGAATGGGTGGCGCGCCTCGACGCGGCCGGTGTCCCCTGCGGCGTGGTGCGCACGGTGCCGGAAGCGCTTGCGGCGAGCGGTGCCTCAGCGCTGACCGGTATGCCGCCGAGCGTGGAGGGGACCGTGCGACGGACGCCGCCGAGGCTCGGCGAGCATTCCGTGGCGGTGCGCGAGCGTGGGTGGGACGCGTTCGCGCCCTGAGCGTTGCGCGAGTGGATGGAGCGAGGATCGGGAGAGGGTCACTGTTACTGGCGGTGCGAACGGCTCGTCCTCGGGGCATGGCGACCCG
Source organism: Gemmatimonadaceae bacterium (assembly GCA_025936015.1). Taxonomy (GTDB): domain Bacteria; phylum Gemmatimonadota; class Gemmatimonadetes; order Gemmatimonadales; family Gemmatimonadaceae; genus JABFXC01. Next base: position 1,819 of record JAICUE010000486.1, on the reverse strand, counting down.
GAATGTGGCACTCGGCGGGACAACTACCCTGTCCCAAGCGCGGAAACCGCGTTACTCTATCGTCGTGAGGACGACAGAGCCCGAACAGCTCGTTGATCAGGACGATTCGGATCAACGCATCATCCAGCGCGTGCTCGCGGGAAACCGCGACGACTTTACCCTGCTGATCACTCGCTATAGTGATCCGCTGTATCGACACGCGCTGTGCATGACCGGTAGCCCGGATGTCGCAGAGGACATCCTGCAACTCTCCTTCATCAAGGCGTACCAGCATCTCGCGGAAGTGCGCGGGCGGTTCGACGCCTGGGTGTTCAGGATCGTTGCGAATGGTTGCAAGGATTGGCTGAAGAACATCCGTCGCTCCCATCTCAGTTACGACGAGGATGATCAGCCCTCGAGCTTCGCGACGCCGGAAGAAGAGCTGGACCGGACGGAGCTGCGAAGCGATCTCGATACCGCGCTCGCCTCGCTGCCCGCGTCTCTGCGGGAGGCGTTCGTGATGAAGCACGTCGAGGGGCGTTCCTACGAGGAGATGGCAGACCTGCTGGGAACCACGGTCGGAGCGCTCAAGATGCGCGTTCACCGCGCACGCGAGGCGCTCCAGGCCTTACTCGAGGAAAAATACGCTTGATGTTCGACGACCTTCATTCCGATGGCCGGAGCGAGAACGGCCGCAAGCGGGAGAATGGGCAGCCCGAACGTCCGCTTGCTGATCGTGAAGTGCCGCTCACTCCGCCAACCGCGACGATCGCCGATGCGGTGCATGCGTGGCTCGATGGCGAAGCGCCGGAGAGCAGCGTGCGACGCGGCGAGTGGTCGCGCGACGTGGACTTCTGGAAACGGATCGACGAGGACCTTGCAGCACGGCGCCGGCTGAAGACGCCAGCGCACCTGCAGGCGCAGATCATGAACGCGCTGCCGATGCACGCGCCGCAGATCATCACCCCGTGGTGGCGGCGCGAGCTGGTCGTCACGCCGGGGACGGCGATCGCCGCCGCGGCGGCACTCGTGACCCTCGCGGCCGTGGTGACCGCGATGCTGCTCAGGTACTAGCGGCCGGACTCAGTTTCCTGCCTGGTTCCGCGTGAGTCGGCCTCCGAGAGGGGGCCGATTTTTTTGAACCTGCAAACGCGGTGAAGAGGAAACGGCCGGATAGAACCTGAAACGGCGGGATTGCCGCCGTTTCAGGATTCGTTCGGCCGTTTCTTCTCCTCCTGCAGTGGTCCTTCACCTGATTGCATCCACCCTCGCCACCAGCGCATCCAGTCGCCGGCGCAGCTCCGCGTAGCGATCGCGCGCGTCCTTGCCGACGCGCTGATCGGCACCCGTGGTCATGCCGTACAGGTAGGTGATGTGCGCCTGGAGCCCTGGCTTGCTGTAGCGGATGGGTGGCGTGAAGAATTCATCTTCCGCCTGCTGCAGCGCGGGCGATGCATTCCCGCCGGCGGCGCGGCGCAGGTCGCGCAGACGCTCGGCGAGCCGGTTCGCCTCACTCACGAGGTGGCGCGCCTTGAGATTGAACGCGAGCTGATCGACGAGGATCGCCTGGGTGATGCCGTCCGCGAGTACCCGCGGATCGGCACGGAGCTCGAGCGGCTGGGTGGAGCTCTGGCCGTTCGACGTAAGGCGCACCGAGTAGCGACCCGGCGCGGCCATCGGTCCGCTGCCGCCGCGCCGGCCACCACCTGCGCCAGCGCTCCAGGGGCCCGGATAGCTCATGTCCCAGGTGACGCGATTGAGTCCAGCGCGACTCGGAAGGCGTGGCGTGCCGACGCGGACGGCGCTGGTGTCACGCGTGCTGTCGCTCGAGAAGCGGCGG
>JAICUE010000187.1 GCA_025936015.1 Gemmatimonadaceae bacterium | reverse complement strand
CGGCGCGCCAGCGCGCCGCGAGACCGACGTCTCCGACACCTTCCTCGACAGCGCCTGGTACTTCCTCCGCTACCCGAGCGCCGATCGCGAGGACGTCGCGTTCGACGCGACGCTGACGAAGCGCTGGCTGCCGGTGACGACGTATATCGGCGGCAACGAGCACGCGGTGCTGCACCTGCTCTACTCGCGCTTCGTGACGATGGTGCTGCATGACGCGGGGATGATCGACTTCGAGGAGCCGTTCACCAGGTTCCGCGCGCACGGTCTGATCATCCGCGAGGGCGCGAAGATGTCGAAGTCGCGCGGCAACGTGGTCAACCCCGACCAGTACATGGATGACTGGGGCGCCGACACCGTGCGCACCTACCTCATGTTCCTCGGTCCATTCGAGGAGGGTGGCGACTTCCGCGACCGGAGCATCTCCGGCGTCAGGCGGCTGCTCGATCGCGTCTGGGCATCGGTGCACGACGCGCGCACCGATGGCGAGCCCGACACGGCGGTGATGCGCAAGCTGCACCAGACGATCGCCAAGGTCGGCGACGACATCGCGAAGCTCAGCTACAACACCGCGATCGCGGCGATGATGGAGTACGTCAACACGCTCCGCGGGCACGAGCGTGTCCCGCACCGCGCCGAGGTCGAGCCGCTCGTCCAGCTGCTCGCGCCCTTCGCCCCGCACATCGCCGAGGAGCTCTGGGAAACGTTAGGCCACACGGTCTCGGTGTTCGACTCCGCCTGGCCGGTCTTCGATCCCGCCCTCGCCGCCGAGTCGACGGTGAAGGTCGCGGTCCAGGTGAACGGCAAGCTCCGGTCGACCGTCGACACGACGAAGGACGCGACGCAGGGCACGGTGCTCCAGCTCGCGCTGGCCGAGCCGGGGGTGTCGAAGTTCGTCACCGGCACGCCGAAGAAGGTCATCTACGTGGCGGGGCGGCTGTTGAACATCGTGGTCTGAGCTGGTGACCCCGCGCCGCGATGCCGGGTTTAGCGTCACGACCATCGACTCGAGGTGATGATGCGGCTGCAGCGTGTGTCCCTGTTCGTGTTCGCGGCGTTGGCGCTGGCCTGCGGCGGGGATGACCGGCCGGTTCTCAAGGTGGGCGTCAACGGCACCGCCTTCCAGCTCGAGTCGGTGCCGACGACGGGAACGTCGGGATTGGCGACGGTGCCGTTCATGACCTGGAATCGCGGCAACGCCACCGCGTTCATCCCGACATGCGGCACGAGGGTACTGCCGATTGTGGAGAAGTTTTCCAACGGGAGCTGGGATGCGTACGCGAGTGGCTTCTGTGTGGCGGTGCAGGCGTTCGCGCCGGTGGAACTGCGCGTCGGCGAAAGCCGCGATGATGAAGTCACGATTGGCGAGACTGGGCACTACCGGCTTCGAATGGTCTACTGGGGGGACGCCGGCGCCAAAGAGCGGTACGCGACGGTCTCCGGGGAGTTCGACGTTCAGTAGGCACTCGTTCGCACTTGCCCGCGCGCGCTTTCTCCCCATCTTTTCAGCACCGCCCTTCCGGACGCACGATCAAACGCGACCAGGACTCTCGATGGACGACAAGCAGCTCGCCAAGCTGGTGAAGAAGCTCTCCGGCCAGGCCGCAAAGCCGAAGCGGCCGACAAAAACCTACGACGCCGCCCTCGACGCGACCCAGCCGCCGCCGAAGCCCGACGACGAAGAGGCAAAGGACTTCTTCAAGGAAATGAAGCGGCGGGAATTCTGAACTGCAGCGATAAGCTGTAAGCCGCAAGCAGGCAGCGAACGGCGTTTACCTGCCGGCACCGCGCACGCCGCACCACCGCCGTTCGCTTACTGCTTACTGCTTATCGCTTACCGCCGTGAGCATCACCCCGAGAGTCAGCAGTACTGCAGTTCAGCGCTGTCCCGTGCTGCCGACCCCGCCCGCCCGCGAGGTGCTCACCCCGACCGCTCCCCGCGTCCACGTCACCGCGGTGTAGCGGGCGATGATCGCCTGGGCGATCCGCTCGCCGTGCTCGATCCGTACCGGCTCGGCGCCGTCGTTGCGCAGCATCACCAGCCACTCGTCCGGGTAGTCGGCGTCGATCGTCCCCGGAGCGTTAGGCATCGTCAGCCCCTTCCTGAACGCGACCGAGCTCCGCATCCGGAGCTGCGCTTCGTGGCCGTCGGGGAGGCGCGCCCGGAAGCCTAACGGTACGATCGCCCGCTCCCCGCTCCCGATCTCGACGTAGAGCAGGCCATCCTCGCCGCGCGTTGGCGCCCGCTCGCTCACCCCGCCCGCGCCGGCGATCCGTGTCGGACGACCGCCGAGATACGCACGCAGGTCATAGCCCGCGGATTGCTCCGTCGCCCGCGCCGGCGGCACCACGTCGTCGTAGAGCGGCTCGAACACCACCGCTGCCGCCCCGCCATTCGATCCAGCGCTCACAGCAGCCGGCCGATCCAGTCGCCGACGAAGTATCCCACCACCGCGACGCCGAGTCCGACGACGAACATGTCGAGCCCCGAGCGGAACACCGAGCGCCCGGTGAAGATCGACCGCAGTGCCCCGACGAGAAAGTGCGACGCCATCGCCAGCGCGAAGCTGAGCACGATCGCCGTCGCGCCCGTGAAGATGAAGAACGGAAAGACCGGGATCAGTGCACCGATCGCCGTCGCCGTCCCGGTGAGCCACGCCTCGCGCATCGGCGACGTTTGCTCCGCGCTGATCCCGAGCTCCTCCTGCATCTGCTCGGCGAGCATTCGCTGCGGATCGGCCATCGCCGCGTTCGCCAGCTCGCGCGCGGTCTCGGGCGCGAGACCCTTGGTCTCGTAAATCAGCGCAAGCTCGTCGCGCTCGACTTCCGGCATCATCGCGATCTCGTCCCGCTCCATCGCGATCTCGTGCGCGTACACCTCCTGCTCGCTCTTCGCCGCGAGGTAGCCGCTCGCGCCCATCGAGAGCGCATCGGCGATCAGTCCGGCGACGCCGGCCACGATCACCGCATGGTGCTGCTCGGCGGCGGCCGCGCCGATGACGCCGGCGACAAGGCCGAAGTTCGCCGTCAAGCCGTCATTGAAGCCGTAGACGACGTTGCGGAGAAAGCCGCCGCTCCCCGTCTTGTGCCAGGGTTCCCCGGCGCGCCCGGCGATTCCGGCGAGCGTCGTGGCATGCTCGGCGCTCTCACGGGCGAGCGTCAGCGCCTCGCCCTTTCCGGCCACGCCGCCAGGCGTCGCCCGGTGCATGGCGAGGTATGCCTTCACCTCGCGCCCCTCCTCGCGGAGGAGCATCGGCAGCAGGAAGTGCGGACCGATCCGCCTGCCTAACGACGCGAGCAGCCGCGCCCGCGCCGTCGGCTTGAAGGTCGCCGGCTCACGGCCGTGCGCCCGCAGCAGCGTCCCCCAGATCTCGACGTGCTTCTGCTCGACCGCCGACAGCTTGCGGTACAGGTCGCGCTTGTGCTCGTCGGGCTCGGCGTCCGCCAGCACGTCATAGAGGAAGGCCGCGTCCGCCTCGTCCTGCCAGTGATGTTCGAAGGCGTGGAGGTCCGGCTCCGTCGAGCCATCGCCGGACGACTCACCGGGCCGCATGTCGAGCGAAGATGCCATGCGGGGAAGATAACGGGCTCGGTGCCGACCGGCGATCAGCTGCGCTTTCGCACGCGCGCAGCGGCGCGCGCTTTCATGCACCAGCGGTCGAGCTCGTAGTCGGTGATCGTCCGCCACGATGCCGGGTATGGCGCGATCCGGCAGCTCATCCCTTCGCTGCGGAACGAGAGCCAGCCGTTCTCGTATCCGGGGCGAGTCAGCAGCGTGCGGCGCTCGGTCTGCCGCATCTCGGGGATGATCTCGCGCACGATCCACCGGACTCCATCACCATCGATGAAATCGCGCGAGCTCGACTCCGGGGTGTACCGGATCGACGTGGCGGGTCTCGCCGGCTGGCCCGTGTGGGCCGACACCGGCGGCTGATTGGCTGCGGACATGACGGACCGAAGATGGGGCAGGCCGTCGCCGATTTCAACACCGTGGAAACCATTCGCGATCGATGGCGTGTCTATTCGGCGTACCCCTCAGCGGCGTACCCACTGGACCCACTGGATGGACTTCTTCTGTCGAGGACCCATGCGAGCGCTTCATCTCCCCCTGACCGTCACGCACCGCCTGTACTTCCTCACTGCCGCAACTCTCGCATCGGCGAGTGTCCTCTCCGCGCAGGGCAGCGGGACGAAGGACAGGGCGCCGTCACCCGATCGTGTGATCATCGAGCGCTCACCCGACGTTCGCGTCCTGATGCGCGGGCTCGAGTCAGGCGGCGCGAAGTCGATGATCGGCATCAGCACCTCATCCACCGGTGAGCGCGACACCCTTGGCCTCCTCGTCACCGGCGTCACGCCTGACGGTCCCGCCGAGAAGGCGGGGATCGTCGAGGGCAATCGCATCGCGTCGATCAACGGCGTGAACCTCCGCCTCGCCGCCGCCGATGCCGGTGAAGACGACATGCAGGGGATCACCGCCCATCGCCTGACGCGCGAGCTGGGCAAGGTCGAACCAGGCACCGTCGTCAACCTGCGCGTCTACGCGGACGGGCAGTGGAAGGACGTGAAGGTGAAGACCGTCTCGCCCGACAGCCTGATGCCGGCGCGCTTCCGCTCCAGCGACGTCGACGACCGCGCAGTCCTCGGCTTCGAGCTCAACGCAACCGGCTCGAAGCGCGACACCCTCGGCGTCCTGATCATCTCACTGAAGGAAGACGGCCCCGCCGAGAAGGCAGGGTTGATCGAAGGCGATCGCGTGGTGGCGGTGAACGGCACCGACCTTCGCGTCAAGCACGATGACGCCGGGGACGACTGGGTCAGCAGCGCGATGGTCTCGCGCTTCCAGCGGGCGATGCGCGCGGTGAAGCCGGGCGACAAGGTCGAGCTCCGCGTTTGGAGCGGCGGCCAGACGAAGACCGTCCAGATCACGGCGGCGAAGTCGAGCGACTTGTACAAGAACCAGTTCAGGATGCGCGTCGGGACAGGGCCGATGATCTGGGGGTCGGAAGGCGAGCTGATGCCGCCGCGGACGCTCAACATGCCGATGCCGATCATGCCGGCGCCGCCGCCGCGCGTTTTCATGGCACCGCGCGCCCGCGTGCAGACCTTCGACATGAACGACGAGTCGAATGAGCGCGATGACGCGGCAACGCGCGCCACCGAATCACGCGCCGCTGCCCGCGCGCTGCAGCGCGCCCGCTCCGCCGACCAGACGTACGTCACCAGCGCGTCCAACTCGCTGGGCGTCGCCCCCGCCCTCGCCGCGACGTGGAGCAGCGACGCAGTCGACGCAGCCAGCGCCGCGACGGGCGCGACGGGCACCACCACGATCCGCATCCCCGGCCTCGCGATCGCGCCGGTGAACGCCGACCTCGCCGAGTACCTCGGCAAGGGCAGCGAGAAGGGCTACCTCGTGCTCGAGGCGAGCGGCCCCTGGTCGGCACTCCGCGCGGGTGACGTGCTGCTCAGCGTCGACGGGGCATCAATCAACAGTGACGGCATCGTCACGGCGAATACGGCGCGTCAGGTGAACGTGCTGAGAAAAGGCAAGCGGTTGACCCTCCATGTGTCCGGAAACTGAGCGTTAGGCGGGGAGAGTCGACTGTCGAAACCGCCTTGATAGTCGATAGTCGAAGCTGCAGGAGAGTCGAGAGTCGAAGCTGCAGGAGAGTCGAGAGTCGAAGCCGCAAGAAAGTCGATAGTCGGAATCCCGACAGTCGAAAGCGCTGAGCCGCGAGGGGGATCAGAACGGCGGTACCGTCAAACGGAACAACCCCGCGGAGCGGGCAGCGTCG
>JAICUE010000510.1 GCA_025936015.1 Gemmatimonadaceae bacterium | reverse complement strand
GGTAGCCGCTGGGCGATGAGCTCTGCCTCTTCCTTCGAGGCGGCCTCGATGGTGACGCGAACGGACATGACCCCCTCCTCCAGGTGGTGCTTTCCCGATTGCAGCCGAAAGATCCCTGATCGGGCCGGCGGCCAAACGCCGACCGCCGCAGTCAGATCCGCCGGCCCGCCTGCTCTAGCGGCTGACGCGCCGGCTGCGCACACGCATGTACGCGAAGAGCAGAACGATGAAGACGACGGCGAGGATGATCCAGGTCACCATATGCACCTCCAATTCTGAGCGAGAAAAACTATTCCTGCCAAGTATCTTCGGGGCGCGCGGCAATGACCCACCCATCCGGGGGGTCCGAAACCAACGATGGGCGTGACGGAAGAGATGGGTCTAGCGCCCGAGCGCTCTTTGCACCGCGCGCTCGACGATCACCCGCGGCGCCGTCTCCTCGGCGCTCACGCGGTGGCTGAGAACGTGCGGCGCCAGCCACGTCACGTCCTCGGCCTCGGCCGACTTCCGTCCTTGCGCGGCTGCACGCGCCTTGGCCGCCGTCAGCAGATGCCGGGATGCACGCGGGCTCGCGCCGAGCTCGATGCCCTCCGTCAGCCGGGTCTCGCGAACGATGCGGACGCACAACCGCGCCGTCTCCTCGCTCACGTACACCCCGTCGACAACCTCCTGCGCCACGAGGAACGCGCGCTCGCCGAGAAGCGGCGAGATGTCGCCCAGCATGTCCGGGATGACACCGCGGTGAGGGAGGTTGAGCGTGCTCAGCTCCGAGTCCTCGTCGCCGTACTCGAGCTCCACCTTGACGAGGAAGCGGTCCAGCTGTGACTCGGTGATCGGGAAGACGCCTTCGTGCTCGTACGGGTTCTGGGTCGCCATGACGAAGAACGGGGGGTCGATGAAGTAGGTGCGCCCGCGCAGGGTCACGTGACGCTCCTGCATCGCCTCGAGGAGACCTGCCTGTACGCGCGGCGGCGTGCGGTTGATCTCGTCCGCCAGCACGACATTGGTGAAGATCGCGCCACGGTCGAGCACGAGCTCGCCGCCCTTCATCTCCATCGTCCCGATCAGCTCGCTGGGGGTCGTGTCGGGCGTGAACTGGACACGCTGGAACATCGCGCCGAGCACGCGCGCCATTGCCTGCGCGAGCAGGGTCTTCGCCGTGCCAGGGGGCCCCTCGAGGAGCACATGGCCGCGTGCCAGTGCCGAAACGAGCATCAGATCAACGGCCTCGTCGTGACCGACCACCGCCTTGGAGACTTCCACCCGCGCGCGGGCAAGCAGCTCACTCAGTCGCTCGGCAGCATCCTCCTCGCGGATGAGGTCTCTGGTTTCGTCGAGCACGTCTGCCATCGTCACTCCTTAGCCGCGGAAGAAGGCCACGATCCCCCCGAGCGCGAGGAACGGGCCAAAGGGGATCGCGTCCTTGCGTGCGGAGGTGCCGCGGCTCGCGAGGATGTACAGCGCGGCGACAAGCAGTCCGGCGAATGCGATCAGTGTTGCCCCCAGCGTTTTCGGGCCGAGTGCCAACCCGAGCAGGAACCCGAGCTTCGCGTCGCCCATACCGAGACTGCCCGCAAAGATCGCCCCGAAAAGGAAGAAGAAACCACCGAGCGCAGCCCCCGCCGCGAGGTGCGTCAGGAAGTCTCCCGGCGTGCTGGCTGCCACGATCAATCCCACCGCGAGGCTCCCGGCCAGGATGATCTCGTTCGGCAGCAGCTTGTGCTTCCAATCGATCGCCGCGAGCAGAACGAGCGTTGGGCAGAACACAGCGCCGAGGAGCGCACGGCCGTGCAGGCCGAATTCCGCGAAGCTCCCGATGGCGAGTGCAGCTGCCGCGGCGAGGACGAGCATGCGCGCGTTGCCGGTCGGCAGCAGCTCCGAAAGCGGGCGACGTGCGACCGCTTCCGGCTCGGCTGAAGGCTCAGTGTTGGCGGCAGGCTCGGACACTGGAATCGTCGAGGCGCTCATCAGCTTCGCAGCGCGTCGAAGATCGCGACGACGGCGGGACCGAG
>JAICUE010000162.1 GCA_025936015.1 Gemmatimonadaceae bacterium | reverse complement strand
GCCGAGGCCAGCGCGTCCGATACCGCGAGCTCAACCGCCACGCAGTCGCTCCTCGACGTCGGCCAGCCGCAACGCCTCGATCAGCGGGCCGACATCGCCGCCGAGCACGCGCGCAAGCTCGTGCAGCGTGACGTTGATCCGGTGGTCGGTCACCCGGTTCTGCGGGAAGTTGTACGTGCGGATCTTTGCCGAGCGGTCGCCCGTGCCGACCTGCGTCTTCCGCATCCGCGACCGCTCGGCTTCCTGCTCCGAAACGCGCAGGTCGAGCAGCCGCGCGCGCAGTACCTCCATCGCCTTCAGCTTGTTCTGGAGCTGCGACTTCTGATCCTGCTGGCTGACGACGAGTCCGGTCGGGATGTGCGTGATGCGCACCGCCGAGTCGGTGGTGTTCACGCTCTGGCCGCCCGGCCCCGACGAACGGAAGACGTCGATGCGAAGATCCTTGTCCTCGATCTTCACGTCCACCTCTTCGGCCTCGGGGAGGACGGCGACGGTCGCCGCCGAAGTGTGAATGCGCCCCTGCGCCTCCGTTGCCGGCACGCGCTGCACCCGATGGACGCCGGACTCCCAGCGCATCGAGCCATACGCGCCGTCGCCGGTGAGCTTGAAGATGGCTTCCTTCAACCCGCCTAACGTTCCGTCGGAGAGCGAGATGACTTCCTGCCGCCACCCGCGCGTCGACGCGTAGCGCGTGTACATCCGATAGAGGTCGGCGGCGAACAGCGCGGCCTCGTCACCGCCGGCGCCGGCGCGGATCTCGACGATCGCATTGCGATCCTCGAGTGGGTCGCGCGGGATCAGCAGCGGCTTGAGTGCGCGCTCCATCTCCGGGACGGCCTGCTCGAGGCGCTCGACTTCGGCGCGCGCCTCGGCAGCCATCTCGGGATCATCAACAGAAACGAGCTCGCGGGCATCTGCGAGCTCGTTCTCGGTCCGGCGCAGCTTCTCGGCCAGTTCCACCACCGCCGCCAGGCGGCTGTGCTCCCGGCCCAGTTCGGCCAGCTTCGCGTTGTCCCGTGCGGTTGACGGCTGGGACAGCTCACGCTCGACCGACGCCGCGCGCTCCAGCGCGTCGGCAAGCCGGTCGCGCAGGAGGCTGTCGGTCTGTTCGCTCAGACGGTCTTCTTCCCGAACTTCTGGCGGAAGCGGTCGATGCGGCCCGCGGTGTCGATGAACTTCTGCTTGCCCGTGTAGAACGGGTGGCACTCCGAGCAGACGTCCGTGTGCATCTCGGGAATCGTCGAGCGGGTCTGGAACGTGTTGCCGCAACCGCACTTGACGGTCGCCGTGGCGTACACGGGATGGATATCGGTCTTCATGGCGATCCTCGGTCGGTAGCGTGAAACGATCAGCCTGATAATCTAGCGGAAACCGGCTCTAAAAGACAAGCGCGCAACGCCTTGCGGGTTTGACAGCGCCACCGGGTGCCGGTAAGATTGACAGGTTCTACACCATGAACGCCGTGCGGCCCGATTTGGTTCGCGGGCCTGCCCGGTTCCCTCGGGAAGCCGCGCTTCCTTCATCGCACTGGTCCTCCCCTATGGAAACGACGGACTTCCTCGCGACGGTTCCGCTGTTCGCCGGCCTCGAGCGCGACGCGTTGCAGGAGTTCGCGTCCATCACGAGGGAGAAGACGTACCCGAAGGGGAGCGTCATCCTGTTCGAAGACGATCCCGGCGACTCGCTGTTCGTCGTCAGGCAGGGGCGCGTCAAGGTCGTCCTCGTTGGCGAAGATGGACGCGAAGTCATCCTCGTCGTGCTCGGCGTCGGCGAGCACTTCGGCGAGCTCTCGCTGATCGACGAGCAGCCGCGCTCGGCGCACGTCATCGCCATGGAAGACGCGACGATGCTCGTGCTGCGCCGCGAGGATTTCCGCGCGCGCGTCGAGCGCTCCCCGGCCGTCGCCTGGGCGCTGCTCCAGGGCCTGTCGCGCCGCCTGCGCAGCGCGGACGACAAGATCGGCGGCCTCGTGCTCCTCGACGTTCCGGGGCGGATCGCGCGCCTCCTCCTCGACGCGGCGAACGTGGAAGCAGGCGATCGGATCGAGAAGCCGCTCACGCACCAGACCATCGCCCAGATGATCGGCGCCAGTCGCGAGACGGTGTCGCGCGCGATGAAGGAATTCCAGGAGTCGAACTGGATCTCGGTCGAGCGGCGCCAGATCACCATTGCCGATCGCCCCGCTCTGGAGCAGCGCGCGAGCGTCCGTCCGAGCGCCTGACGCGCGTGACCGCCGTCACCCGCGCCACGTGCGGCGCGGTGCGGCGAAGAGATGCGCAGCGGTAGAGCTTGGCCGATTCTCTTTCGCACGTGAGGCAATGAGTCTCCGCGTTCAATTCTGGGGAACGCGCGGTTCCATCCCCAGCCCCGGGCCGACGACGGTCCGATACGGCGGCAATACCCCCTGCGTCGAGCTGCGCACCGACGACGGGTGGCTCGTCATCCTCGACGCCGGCACGGGCATCCGTGAGCTGGGTCGCTCGCTCATCGAGCGCGCCAACGGCGCGCCGATCGCGGGCGACATCTTTCTCACCCACGCCCACTGGGATCACATCCAGGGGCTGCCCTTCTTCGGGCCGATCTTCCAGCGTGGCAACCATTTCACGATCTGGGGCTCGAAGTCGCTCGAGACGAGCATCGACCGGGTGGTGCGTGACCAGATGTCCCCTGTCGTCTTCCCCGTGACCTTCGAGCAGCTCGACGCCGTCATCGACTTTCGCGAGCTCGCGGCGGGTGAGTCGGCCGGCTCCGGCTATCACGTCAGCGCATTCCCGGTTCGCCACCCCGGTGGCGCGCTCGGCTATCGCTTCGCTTCCGGTAACGAAGCGGGGAGCGCGCTCGTCTATATCAGCGACAACGAATTGAATCCGACGGCCAAGTACGACGTGCCCCGCGATTGGCGCGCGCGACTCATCAAGTGGGTGCGCGGCGCATCAGTGCTGGTTCACGACACGATGTACACGCGCGAGGAGTACGATCATCATCGCGGGTGGGGTCATTCGACGTACGAGGATGCCGTCGAGCTCGCGCTCGACGCCGAGGTGGGGCAGCTCGTGCTCTTCCACCACAAGCCGGAGCGCACGGACGACGAAGTGGATCGACGGATGGAGCAGTGCCGCGCGATCGTCACGCGGCGTGGCCGCGAGCTCTCGGTCGTCGCCGCCGCGGAAGGACTGACGCTGACCGTCTAGCTCCCGGAGGAGCACCATGTTTCGAATTGCCAGTCGCACCCTCGTCGTCGCAGCCGCGTGCGCACTCGTGGCGCCGTCGGCGCGCGCACAGGATGCGACGCCGTCAGCGAACAGCCGCCCGACCGTCGCGGTCATGCACTTCAACAACGGCGCGATCGGTCCGGCGCATGAAGAGCTCGACCCGCTCCGCGGCGGCATCGCCGATATCCTCACGAGCGAGCTCTCGGCGAATCCGAACATCCGCGTGATCGAGCGCGACCAGATCGACAACCTCGTCGCCGAGCAGCACCTCGCGGCGAATGGCGCTGTCGACAAGGCGACCGCGGTGCGCGTCGGCAAGCTGCTCGGCGTGCACCACATGATCTTCGGCAGCTACGTGAGCGACCGGAAGCAGCGTGTCCGCTTCGACGCTCGCGCGGTGAACGTGGAGACCGGCGAGATCGAGCATGTCGAGACCGTCACAGGTAAGCTCGACGATTTTTCCGACCTGATCACGACCCTCGCGTCGAAGCTCAACGCTGGACTCAAGCTCCCGGCGATGCCGGCGCGCACGGCCGACGCGGCGGCGAAGCCTCCGTTCCAGGTCGTCATGCTCTACTCGCGCGCGATCGCCGAGGAGAACGGCGGTCGCCAGGACGAAGCGGTCAAGCTCTATCGCGCCGCGCTCGACAAGTTCCCTGAATACGCACCGGCGAAGAAGGCCCTCGATCGGCTTGCCTCGCCGAAGACGGGCGGCTGAGCCGCCTGCCTGACGATACGGCGCCCGCGATGCCGCGGGCGCCGCTCGTGTCTCCCCCGCCACGCAAGCCGTGAAGCCCCTGCTCATCGCGTGTGTCGGTCGCGCGCTCACCGCCGCACCGTTAGGCCGCCGCGAAGACGACGTCGAGGTCCGGCGCGTGCCGGTGCTGCCGCGCGCCGGGGGTCTCGATCCCTCGCGCCCGACGGTCGTGCTGCTCGACCGCACCCTCCTCGCGAGCACCGGCGACGAGCGCCGCGTGCTGGACGAGCTGGCGGCGATCGCCGCGCTCATCGGCTGGGGCGACCACGACGAGGACGCTCCGGGAAGCGACTTCCCCGCCGACCTCCTCACCAGCTTCATCCCCGGCACGGCCTCGGCTGGCGCCGCGATGACGGCGCTGCGCGGGGCGTTTCGCCACGCCGCCGCGCTGGTCGCCGCGCGGAACGCGCGCATAGCGGAAAACGAGCGTTATCACGAGCTCACGGAGTTGACGCGTGTCGGTGTCGCGTTGTCCACCGAGCGCGATCTCCTCACCCTGCTCGACATGATCCTCAGCCAGGCGCGCCGCCTGACGTCGAGCGATGCGGGATCGGTGTACCTCGTCGAGCGCGGTGAAGATCACGAGCCGACGACGCTGACGTTCAAGCTCTCGCAGAATCACTCGCTGCCGAACCTGCCCTTCAGCGAGTTCACCGTCCCCGTCGACCACACCAGCCTCGCCGGCTACGCGGCAGCGACCGGCGAGCCGCTCGTGATTCCCGACGTCTACCTGCTGCCTGACGATTCCTCGTTCAAGCAGAACCGCAGCTTCGACGACAAGTTCGGCTATCGCACCAAGTCGATGCTCGTCATCCCGATGAAGTCGCATCGCGACGAGATCGTCGGCGTGCTGCAGCTGATCAACCGCAAGCGCAACCCGGAAACGCGGCTCGGTGGCCCGGACAAGGTGCAGTGGGAAGTGATCTCCTTCGACCAGCGGAGCGTCGAGCTGGTGACGGCCCTCGCGTCGCAGGCGGCCGTCGCGATCGAGAATTCGCTCCTCTACGAGGACATCGAGCGGCTGTTCGAGGGCTTCGTCACCGCGGCCGTCACCGCGATCGAATCGCGAGACCCGACGACGCACGGTCACTCCAGCCGCGTCGCGACGATGTCGGTGAACCTCGCCGAGGCGGTCGACCGCGGCGGCGGCGGGCCCTACGCGGCGCTCCGCTTCTCGCGGGCGCAGCTCCGCGAGCTGCGCTACGCGGGCCTGCTCCATGATTTCGGCAAGGTCGGCGTACGCGAGCAGGTGCTGGTGAAGGAGAAGAAGCTCTATCCACCCGACCTCGCGCTCATCGAACATCGCTTCGCGCTGCTCATCCAGAGCGCGGAGCTCGACTTCGAGCGCACGCGCGCCGCTCATCTCCTCCGCTGCGGCCGCGACCGTTATGACGAGACGGTCCGCGCCCTCGAGGCGAAGCTGCGCGCCCGCCGCGTGCAGCTCGAGCGATATCGTCAGGCGATCCTTCGTGCCAACGAACCGTCAATCCTCGCCGAGGGCAGCTTCTCCGAGCTCGCGCGCCTGGCGCGCGAGCGCTACGTCGACCAGAACGGCGACGAGCAGCCTCTGCTCACCGACCGCGAGCTGCGCTTCCTGTCGATCACCCGCGGCAACCTCGACGACGCCGAGCGGAAGGAGATCGAGTCGCACGTCACGCACACCTTCCGTTTCCTCCAGCAGATCCCGTGGACCCGCGAGCTCCGCGGCATACCGGCGATCGCTTACGGGCACCACGAGAAGCTGAATGGCGAGGGATACCCGCGGCGGATCGCGGCGCCGGAGATCCCGGTCCAGACCCGGATGATGACGATCGCCGACATCTACGACGCGCTCACCGCCAGCGATCGGCCGTACAAGCGCGCGGTCAGCGTCACCAGCGCCCTCGACATCCTTCACGCCGAATCACGTGAAGGGCTCCTCGATCGCGACCTCCTCGCGACGTTCGTCGAGGCCCGGGTTTACGAGTCGGCGCACGCCGCCTGACGGCGGCGCCGTTTCACGCCTGGGTGGTCGGCGCGCTCGCCGACCGCGCGGACCGGCGGCGCGCATGCCAGGCCAACGCGAGCAGCATCGCCGACGCGGCGACGCAGCCCCACCCGACCCAGTCGCCTAACGCGAGGAACAGCGTCCGCGCGTCGCTCGTCTGCGCGCGATAGGTGCGCGCGGCGGGCACGAACAGGCCAGTCGAGCCGTGGGGGCGCCCGAGCGGGTCGATGTAGGTCGAGATCCCCGTGTTCGCCGAGCGGACGACACCGGCACGCGTCTCGATGGCGCGCAGCATCATGTGCGCT